>JAQUOA010000246.1 GCA_028749215.1 Bacteroidota bacterium | reverse complement strand
AGTTCCATTGCTTTTGAATTCACCCACAATGCATGACCGTCAACACGTGAAAGAACTACAGGGTTATTCGGTGCCACAATATCTAACGGTGAAGCTGTAGGAAATGGTTTCTTGCCCGTTCCAATTCCCCAGTCGTTTTGGTCCCATCCGCGACCGCGAATCCACTCTCCCGGCTTCAACTCCTTCACACGCTGAGCAATCATGTCGGTAATTTGTTGAGCCGATGTTGTGCCGGCAAAATTTAATTCCGTCAGTGATGCACCCAAACCAAGAAGATGACCGTGAGCGTCAATCATTCCTGGAACAACCGTTTTGCCTTTCGCATCGATAATATTTTGTGAAGCATACCGATTTTGTATATCTTGGGATGAACCGACGGCAATAATTTTGCTGCCGTGTACCGCCAGCGCTTCGGCAGTAGAATTTTTTGCATCGACGCAATAAATTTTTGCGTTGATAATAATGATGTCGGCATTTTTTTTGGCAGAGACAACAGACATAAATGCACCTGCGGCAGTAACTGTAGCAAACAAGATGAGAAGAATGTTCTTCATTGCAGTAGAGTTGTTTTGAACTACAAAAATATAGAAAAGGGTTACTCGAAAAGCCAACACCATTTTATGAAAAATGAGTTGACACAACAACTTTAATGCCGAAACGACAAAAGGAAATTCCATGAAAGAATTTGACGAGTTTGTTGACATTATGAAACGACTGCGAAAAGAATGTCCCTGGGACAGAGAGCAGACGCATCACTCTTTGAAAAAACATTTTGTGGAAGAAGCATACGAAGCGCTTGATGCGATAGAGAGAAATAATTTTCACGATTTAGAAGGAGAACTTGGCGACGTTGCGCTTCAAGTGGCGTTCCATGCAATTATTGCAGAAGAAGAAGGTAAATTCACATTGAAGGATGTTTTCCAAGCAATCAATGAAAAACTGATTCGACGGCACCCGCACGTGTACGGCGATGCTGTTGTCAATTCCAGCAAAGAACAAACGCATTTGTGGGACAAGATTAAAATGGGTGAAGGAAGGATGTCTGTTTTGGATGGTATCCCTCAACATTTTCCCGCACTCATGAAAGCAGAGAAAGTCCAGCGTAAGGCGTCAAAAGTCGGATTTGATTGGAAAGAAAAGGAAGATGTTTGGAAAAAAGTGGAAGAAGAAATTGCCGAATTGCACGAAGCGGTGAGAGCTAACGATAAAGCCAAGAGTGAAAAAGAATTTGGCGATGTTCTCTTTTCTCTCGTCAACTACGCCCGCTTCATCAACGTGGAACCTGAGGAAGCGCTCCACTCTACCGTCCAAAAATTTTCGATTCGCTTTCATTACATCGAAGAGAAATTAAGAGAAGCGGGAAAAGATATTCATCAATCTACTTTGAAGGAAATGGATCAGCTTTGGGACGAAGCAAAAAAGCAAACGTGACGGTTACACGTCACCTTCCTTTTCCAAATTCTTTCTCATTAAATTTTTCGTATGCGTCGATAATTTCTTTGACAAGCCTGTGTCGAACAACATCGCCTTTATCAAAGTAAACAAAATCAATTCCTTCAATCCCTTTCAGCACATCCTGTATTTGCACAAGCCCCGATGTTGATTTCGTCGGAAGATCAATCTGCGTGACATCGCCGGTGATGATCGCTTTGGAATTATTTCCAAGGCGGGTAAGAAACATTTTCATCTGCATCGCCGTCGCATTCTGTGCTTCATCTAAAATTACGAATGCATTGTTCAGTGTCCGTCCGCGCATGTACGCCAGCGGAACAATTTCGATAATTCTCCGTTCCAGGTACAATTTTAATTTTTCGCTCGGCAGCATATCATCCAGCGCATCGTACAGCGGACGCAGATACGGGTCAACTTTTTGCGTCAGGTCACCGGGTAAAAATCCCAGGCTTTCTCCTGCTTCTACGGCGGGACGGGACAAAATAATTCTGCTCACCTCATTGCTTTTTAAACTCGCCACTGCCATGGCAACAGCAAGGTACGTTTTCCCCGTTCCGGCAGGACCGATAGCGAATACAACATCGTTCCGCTGCGCTCGTGCAACATATTCTTTTTGGTTCGGGGTTTTCGCTTTGATGAAAGAATTTTTTGTGAAGAGAATCGCGACGTCGGATTGATCTTTCAGTGTGTGAGCAGTTGGCCGAGTTTGTGTCGTGTCGATGACGAGATCGAGCACCGTGTTCACATCGTCGGCATGAAGCACGCCGTTTTTTAGAAGAAGAAATTGGAGTTCCTTGAAGATGCGCTCAAGCTGTTGAAGCTCTTGTTGTTCGCCGCGGAATGTGACTTGTTCGCCGCGTATGGTGATAGATGCGTCGAACCGTTTTTCTATAAGCTGTAAATGAGAATCGTTGGAACCAAGCAATGATAAGGCATCAATGCCTTCAAGTTTTATTTTTTTTTCGATGGTCCTTCACCTCCTATTTGTAATCCTACCGTAAAGTAGCAAATAATTTTGATTTCCTCAAAAACAGGTAGTGCCTTAATTTGGAATGGAACGTCATGCCGAACTTGTTTCGGCATCTAAACATTGAATATAGATGCTGACATTCGTCAGCATGACGAGCATATTAAAATCTAATTAAGACACTACTCAAAAACAGTTTTTGAACAGATTGAACTGCGCTTTGTCACCATCCAGCACAATCGAAACAACATCAAATCGGCAGTCAATATTCGGAAGATTTTTTTGAAGAACATACCCTTCTGCTGTCCGTCTCAGCAGTTCTTGTTTCTTCGGGGTCACTGATTCTTCCGGTTTTCCAAAGTGAGCTGAACGACGTGTCTTTACCTCAACAAACACAAATGTCTCCTGATCCTTCGCAATAATATCTATCTCGCCGTGCTGGTAAAAATAATTTCGTTCAAGAATTTGATATCCTTTTCCGATTAAAAATTTTTCGGCAGCCTGTTCTCCGATTGCTCCAAAGTTCTTCTTTGTTGCGGAATTGGTGCGGGAAGTGGTCATAGCTCTATGTGGAACGAACGGCGATGAATCGGCGAGTAGCCATGTTTGCGAATCGCTTCGATGTGTTGTTTCGTTCCGTACCCTTTGTGTTTGGCAAATCCATAGTTCGGAAATTCTTCATCAAGATCTCTCATCATGGCGTCACGGTTTACTTTGGCAATAATGGAGGCGGCAGCGATAGAGTGCGAAAGTGAATCGCCTTTAATGATATTTTCCACCGGGTATTTTTCATGACGGAAAAAATTCCCGTCAACCAATAACTGCTCCGGCTGCAGTTTGAGATTTTCGAGCGCTTTATTCATGGCCAGAAACGATGCCTGCAAAATATTGATTCGGTCAATAACTTCATGGCTGACGATGCCGACGCCAATACTCAGGGCATGTTCGTAAATGTGATGATACAGCTCTTCCCGCTTCTTTTCTGAAAGCTTTTTTGAATCATTTACTCCCTCGATCAAAAAGTTCTTTTCAAAGATCACTGCAGAGGCAACAACCGGACCAGCCAGCGGGCCGCGCCCGGCTTCATCAACACCGGCAATGTGAACGATTCCTTTGCTCCAATATTTTTTTTCATATGTCAGCATTGTTTTGGAATTACTTCCTTCATCCTAAATAAATAGCAACTAAACCGACAAGCATATCGTACTTAAGAATGTTGCTCACTCTATTTAGATTACCTGACGATTGATCCTTCCATAAAGAATAGATCACGAACACCACAACGGCATTAACCCCTACGTTGACTACCGCAAAAAATTTTATTCCATAGAAACCGAGCAAAAAAGGGATGAAGGTAGAAACAATCACTGCAGACAAAAAAATTGTCGCCACCCACGATGCTCTTTTCATACCGTACTTTATCGGATAGGTGACAATGTTGTTTTTCATATCGCCTTCCACATCTTCCATATCTTTGATCACTTCACGCCCAACGTTGATAAGAAGTGCAAACACCGCCGGCATCATTGCCTGCTTAATATTTCCAACAGCAGCACCGCCGTAGATAA
>JAQUOA010000245.1 GCA_028749215.1 Bacteroidota bacterium | reverse complement strand
TTCTTGCATTCTAAAAATCTTTTTAATGACATAACCGAGTAGTCGCGTAGACTCGCTCGGTTATTTTTTTTGTTTGATAATGATCGAAACCAATAAGACGACGCAGCATAAAATTATATTGAACATCATTATTGTATTGTTGCTCGCATTCACCGCCATTCAGCTATACGGTATTTTTTCCTCTCCATCTGCCGCAGTTTCTCCGAAGAGACCAAATGCGATTGATTCTGTGCAAACACAGATTCAAATTAATGTGTTGAATGGCTGCGGGATGAATGGAGTGGGAATAACAATGACAAAGTTTTGCCGAAATCTTGGATACGACGTCGTAGAGATGGGAAACTATAAATCGTTTGATGTTGAAGAAACAATGGTGATTGACCGCAGCGGAAAAATGGAAACGGCGAAACATCTTGCTGAGCTCATCGGCATCTCGCCGAAAAACGTAGTGCAGCAATTCAGCAGTGAACACATGGTCGCCGCATCCGTAGTGATCGGCAAAGATTTTAAAAAATTACGGCCATGGAATAAATAAAGGAATACATGACTTCTAAAACTCTTGCAAAAAATATTGCCGATGGCGCTCTGTCAAAAAAGGCACACGATGTGGCCATTATGGATTTGAAGAAATTGACAACCATGACCGATTATTTTGTTGTTTGTTCTGTCGATTCTGATACGCAGGCGCGTGCGGTTGCTGATGCTATCAAACACACAACAATGGAAAAAGGAGAAGTGCCGGTTCGCAAAGAAGGTTATTCAGACGGTAAATGGGTATTGCTGGATTATGTGGACGTTGTGGTGCATGTTTTTCACAAGGATGTACGACCATTTTATAATTTAGAAAAATTGTGGGGCGACGCAAAATTTGAATACGTAACTGACGAACCCCCAAAGGCGGAACATAAGAAGAAACCTAAAAAAACCGCCGCAAAACCTGTTCGAAAAAAGATTGCAAAGAAATGAAAGAAAGACTTCATCAACACGTAAAAAAAATACTTGCCGAGTTATCCTATCCTTCAATTGATATCATTTTTGATCGTCCTAAAGTAGCAGCGCATGGTGACCTGACAACGAATGTGGCAATGATGCTCGCAAAGTCATTGGGAAAGAACCCCCGCCAGGTTGCACAATCCATTGTTGAAAAATTGGATGCGAAATCGTTAATGCTCTCCTCAATTGAAATTGCCGGCCCGGGTTTCATCAATTTTAAATTTGCCGAGAACTATGTTGTTGAGCAGGCAAAAGAAATTCTTCGAGCAGGAGACAAGTTTGGTGCATCGGATGCGGCACACGGAAAAAAAACAAATGTTGAATGGGTGAGTGCGAATCCCACGGGCATGCTGCACAGCGGTCACGGTCGTCAAGTAATTCTTGGACAGGTGATTGCCAATCTTCTTGAATGGACGGGTCACAAAGTAACGCGCGAATATTACTTCAACAATGCCGGCAATCAGATGCGGAACCTTGCTGAAAGTATTTACGCCCGGTACCGGCAAGCACTCGGTGATGATTATCCGTTTCCCGAAAATGGGTACCAAGGAGAGTACATTACGGAGATTGCCCAGGAAATTATCAAAGAAAAAGGATCGTCACTGAGGGAAACAGATTCTGAACGAATATATTTTAAAAAATACGGCGAGGAGTGGTGTTTCAAAAGAATAAAAGCAACACTCTCTCGACTCGGCGTGCAGCATGATGTGTTCTACAATGAAGACTCGTTGTATTCCGAAGGGAAAATCCAAGAAGTCATCCAAGCTTTTAGAGAAAAAGACCTCGTTTACGATCAAGATGGTGCTGTGTGGTATCGCGCCACAAAATTTGGGGCTGACAAAGATCGTGTCATTGTGAAAAGTACAGGCGAGCCAACCTACCGTCTTCCTGACATTGCTTACCACCGTGAAAAATACCGGCGTGGTTTTGAATTGATCGTTGATATTTTTGGCGCCGATCACATTGCGACCATTCCCGATGTTCTTTCAGGTGTGACTGCTCTTGGGTTTGATACGTCGAAAGTAAAAGTCATTATTCATCAAATGGTGTCGTTTGTCAACGGTGAAGAAGTTGTCAAGATGTCCAAACGAAATGCGAAGACTTACACTCTTGACGAATTAATAGATGAAGTTGGTGTTGATGCCGTTCATTACTTTTTTGTGATGCGGAGTGTTGGAACCCACCTTGAGTTTGATATTGCACTTGCGAAGGAGCAGTCAGATAAAAATCCCGTGTACTATCTGCAGTATGCCCATGCTCGTATAGCAAGCCTATTGCGTTTTGCCCAGCAGGAGGGATTCAAGATCGAAGATCGTACCGCCATGCTGAACGCGACAGATTTTTCTCTTATCACGTCGAAAGAAGAAATTGATCTTTTAAAAAAACTGCTTGAATTCCCGGAAATTGTTCAAAGCTGCGCGTTGACGTACGAACCACACAGACTGACTACGTATTTACGCGAGGTTGCTGAAACATTCCATCGCTTTTATCACGAACAACGAGTAATTAACGATGATAAAAAGTTAATGCAAGCACGTTTGACCGTCTGTTTATTGACGAAAATTGTTATTGCCAACGGCTGTAAAATTTTAGCTGTATCTTGTCCGGAAAAAATGTAAATTAAATGAAACAATAGTGAGGAAATGTAACCTGCCTTTTGCGACCGCTTGAAAACATACAACATCACGCAGGGTGTTTTATTGGAAATCCTGGTGAATTTGTGTAAATTCCTTAATTAAAAATAAAATTTGTGGTGAATGAAAAATATTCTTGTAACCGGCGGCGCCGGCTTCATTGGCAGTAATTTTGTGCGGTACATGCTGGCGAAGTATCCCGATTATACAATTATCAATTTTGATAACTTGACGTATGCAGGCAATCTTGAAAACCTTACTGAAATAGAAAATAACCCTCACTATGTGTTTGTAAAAGGGGATATCTGCAATAAGCAGGAAGTATCCAATGCATTCCGACGTTATTCCATTGATACCGTGGTTCACTTTGCGGCGGAGTCACATGTCGACAGAAGTATCCTTGGCCCTTCAATTTTTGTTCAAACGAATGTGATGGGAACAAATGTGTTGTTGGATGTTTCCCGTGAAGTTGGAATAGAAAAGTTCCTTCACGTTTCAACTGATGAAGTGTACGGTTCGCTCGGAGCAACAGGATATTTTACAGAAGAAACACCGCTTCATGCCAACAGTCCCTATTCGGCAAGCAAGGCATCGTCAGATATACTTGTGCTTGCGTATCAACACACTTTCGGATTTCCCGGAATTGTAACGCGCTGCTCCAATAATTACGGCCCGTATCAATTCCCAGAAAAATTGATTCCGTTGATGATTGCCAATGCGCTGAATAATAAATCGTTGCCGGTGTATGGTGATGGATTGAATGTGCGGGATTGGCTGTATGTAGAAGATCACTGTTCTGCGCTTAATGTTGTCCTTCACGACGGTAAGTTTGGGGAAGTGTATAACATCGGTGGTCACAACGAATGCAAAAATATTGATATCGTAAAATTAGTCCTGAAAGAATTAGGGAAATCAGAATCATTGATCACATTTGTCAAAGATCGTCCCGGGCATGATCGGAGATATGCAATTGACGCTGCGAAAATTCAGAAAGAGCTTGGATGGGTTCCCGCCTATCGTTTTGAAGAAGGGATAAAACAGACAATTCAATGGTACTTGAAGAATAGAACATGGTGGGAACGAATAATCAGCGGTGATTATAAAAAATATTATGAATTACAATATGCAGAAAGAACTGTGTAGTCCAATGAAATTCATCAGTCTCATGAAAATTTTTTGTTTTCTCGTTTTCTTCATTGCATTCCAAAGTTTGCATGCACAGTTGTTCGACAAAAATGACCAAGCTTCAAACCAATCAAGCTCATCGTCGACCGCAATAAATCAACAACAAACTATCAAATCAGTAATTCAAGATGGTCCTGTAGATCCGAAAGAATATATTGTTGGTCCCGGGGATGTTTTTGGAA
>JAQUOA010000244.1 GCA_028749215.1 Bacteroidota bacterium | reverse complement strand
TTCTTGCATTCTAAAAATCTTTTTAATGACATAACCGAGTAGTCGCGTAGACTCGCTCGGTTATTTTTTTTGTTTGATAATGATCGAAACCAATAAGACGACGCAGCATAAAATTATATTGAACATCGTTATTGTATTGTTGCTCGCATTCACCGCCATTCAGCTATACGGTATTTTTTCCTCTCCATCTGCCGCAGTTTCTCCGAAGAGACCAAATGCGATTGATTCTGTGCAAATGCAGATTCAAATTAATGTGTTGAATGGCTGCGGGATGAATGGAGTGGGAATAACAATGACAAAGTTTTGCCGAAATCTTGGATACGACGTCGTCGAGATGGGAAACTATAAATCATTTGATGTTGAAGAAACAATGGTGATTGACCGGAGCGGGAAAATGGAAACGGCGAAACACCTTGCTGAGCTCATCGGTATCTTGCCGAAAAACGTAATGCAGCAATTCAGCAGCGAACACATGGTCGCCGCATCCGTAGTGATCGGTAAAGATTTTAAAAAATTACGGCCATGGAATAAATAAAGGAATACATGACTTCTAAAACTCTTGCAAAAAATATTGCCGATGGTGCTCTGTCAAAAAAGGCACATGATGTTGTCATAATGGATTTAAAAAAATTGACAACCATGACCGATTATTTCGTCGTTTGTTCTGTCGATTCTGATACGCAGGCGCGTGCGGTTGCGGATGCTGTCAAACATACAACAATGGAAAAAGGAGAAGTGCCGGTTCGCAAAGAAGGTTATTCAGACGGTAAATGGGTATTGCTGGATTATGTGGATGTTGTGGTGCATGTTTTTCACAAGGATGTACGACCATTTTATAATTTAGAAAAATTGTGGGGCGACGCAAAATTTGAATACGTCAATGACGAACCAAAAAAGGCGGACCATAAGAAGAAACCTAAAAAAACCGCTGCAAAAACTGTCCGAAAAAAAATTGCAAAGAAATGAAAGAGAGACTTCTTCAATACATAAAAAAAATACTCGCCGAGTTATCTTATCCTTCAATTGATATAATTTTTGATCGTCCTAAAGTAGAAGCGCATGGTGACCTGACAACGAATGTGGCAATGATGCTGGCAAAGTCATTGGGAAAGAACCCCCGCCAGGTTGCACAATCCATTGTTGAAAAATTGGACGCGAAATCGTTAATGCTTTCTTCAATCGAAATTGCTGGCCCGGGTTTCATCAATTTTAAATTTGCCGAGAACTATGTTGTTGAGCAGGCAAAAGAAATTCTTGGAGCAGGAGACAAGTTCGGTACATCGGATGCGGCACATGGGAAAAAAACAAATGTTGAATGGGTGAGTGCGAATCCCACGGGCATGCTGCACAGCGGGCACGGTCGTCAAGTAATTCTTGGACAGGTGATTGCCAATCTTCTTGAATGGACGGGTCACAAAGTAACGCGCGAATATTACTTCAACAATGCCGGCAATCAGATGCGAAATCTTGCTGAAAGTATTTACGCACGGTACCGGCAAGCACTCGGTGATGATTATCCGTTTCCCGAAAATGGGTACCAAGGAGAGTACATTACGGAGATTGCCCAGGAAATTATCAAAGAAAAAGGATCGTCACTGAGGGAAACAGATTCTGAACGAATATATTTTAAAAAATACGGCGAGGAGTGGTGTTTCAAAAGAATAAAAGCAACACTCTCTCGACTCGGCGTGCAGCACGATGTGTTCTACAATGAAGACTCGTTGTATTCCGAAGGGAAAATCCAAGAAGTGATCCAAGCTTTTAGAGAAAAAGATCTCGTCTACGATCAAGATGGTGCTGTGTGGTACCGCGCTACAAAATTTGGAGCAGATAAAGATCGGGTGATTGTAAAAAGCACCGGTGAGCCAACCTACCGTCTTCCTGATATTGCGTACCACCGTGAAAAATACCGTCGCGGGTTTGAATTGATCGTTGATATTTTTGGCGCCGATCACATTGCGACCATTCCCGATGTTCTTTCAGGTGTGACTGCTCTTGGGTTTGATACGTCCAAAGTAAAAGTCATCATTCATCAAATGGTGTCGTTTGTCAACGGTGAAGAAGTTGTCAAGATGTCCAAACGAAATGCGAAGACTTACACTCTTGACGAATTAATAGATGAAGTCGGCGTTGATGCCGTTCATTACTTTTTTGTGATGCGAAGCGTTGGAACACACCTTGAGTTTGACATTGCACTTGCAAAGGAGCAGTCAGATAAAAATCCCGTGTACTATCTGCAGTATGCCCATGCTCGTATAGCAAGCCTTTTGCGTTTTGCCCAGCAGGAGGGGTTCAAGGTCGAAGATCGTATTGCCATGTTGAATGCGACAGATTTTTCTCTTATCACGTCGAAAGAAGAAATTGATCTCTTAAAAAAGCTGCTTGAGTTTCCGGAGATTGTCCAAAGCTGCGCATCCACTTACGAACCGCACCGGCTGACAACGTACTTACGCGAGGTTGCCGAGACATTCCATCGTTTTTATCACGAACAACGGGTAATTAACGATGATAAAAAATTAATGCAGGCACGATTGACCGTCTGTTTATTAACGAAAATTGTTATTGCCAACGGCTGTAAAATTTTAGCTGTATCTTGTCCGGAAAAAATGTAAATTAAACGAAACAATTGTGAGGAAATGTAACCTGCCTTTTGCGACCGCTTGAAAGATGCAATATCAGCCAGGGTGTTTTATTGGAAATCCTGGTGAATTTGTGTAAATTCCTTAATTAAAAATAATAATTTGTAGGTTCATGAAAAAGATTCTTGTAACCGGTGGTGCCGGCTTCATTGGTAGTAATTTTGTACGGTACATGCTGGGCAAATATCCCGATTATACAATCATCAATTTTGATAACTTGACGTATGCGGGTAATCTTGAAAACCTTACTGAAATAGAAAATAATCCTCACTATGTGTTTGTAAAAGGGGATATCTGCAATAAGCAGGAAGTATCCGATGCGTTTGGACGTTATTCGATTGATACCGTAGTTCACTTTGCAGCGGAGTCGCATGTCGACAGAAGTATCCTTGGCCCTTCAATTTTTGTTCAAACGAATGTGATGGGAACAAATGTATTGTTAGATGTTTCCCGTGAAGTTGGAATAGAAAAGTTCCTTCATGTTTCAACAGATGAAGTGTACGGTTCGCTCGGAGCGACAGGATATTTTACTGAAGAAACACCGCTTCATGCTAACAGCCCGTATTCGGCAAGCAAGGCATCGTCCGATATGCTTGTGCTTGCGTATCAACACACATTCGGATTTCCCGGAATTGTAACGCGCTGCTCTAATAACTACGGCCAGTATCAATTCCCAGAAAAATTAATTCCGTTGATGATTGCCAATGCGCTGAATAATAAATCGTTGCCGGTGTATGGTGACGGATTGAATGTGCGGGATTGGCTGTATGTAGAAGATCACTGTTCTGCGCTTAATGTTGTTCTTCACGACGGGAAGTTTGGAGAAGTGTATAACATCGGCGGGCACAACGAATGCAAAAATATTGACATCGTAAAATTAGTCCTGAAAGAATTAGGGAAATCAGAATCATTGATCACATTTGTCAAAGACCGTCCCGGGCATGATCGGAGATATGCAATTGATGCTGCAAAAATTCAGAAAGAGCTTGGATGGGTTCCCGCCTATCGTTTTGAAGAAGGGATAAAACAGACAATTCAATGGTATTTAAAGAACAGAACATGGTGGGAAAGAATTATCAGCGGTGATTATAAAAAATATTATGAATTACAATATGCAGAAAGAACTGTGTAGTCCAATGAAATTCATCAGTCTAATGAAATTTTTTTGTTTTCTCGTTTTCTTCATTGCATTCCAAAGTTTGCATGCACAGTTGTTCGACAAAAATGATCAAGCTTCAAACCAATCAAGCTCATCGTCGACCGCAATAAATCAACAACAAACTATCAAATCAGTAATTCAAGATGGTCCTGTAGATCCGAAAGAATATATTGTTGGTCCCGGGGATGTTTTTGGAA
>JAQUOA010000047.1 GCA_028749215.1 Bacteroidota bacterium | reverse complement strand
ATCGTAACACAATCAGAACTTCTACAAGGGGCGCTACTATGACCAATCAACGATTATATCGATCTCGAACCAATAAAGTATTTGCAGGCGTTTGCGGAGGGCTGGGAGAATATTTTGATGTCGATCCCGTTGTCATGCGAATTCTTTTAGTTCTGTTGATTATTTTCGGCGGGACCGGAATATTGTTGTACATCGCCGCCATTATTATCATTCCCAAAAAACCTTTGGACTTTGAAAATAAAGAAGAACCAGCTCCTGTGATTCAAAAGAGGGTTGGGCTGAATTGGTTTGGTTACATTTTAGTTATCGGTGGATTTCTTTTACTGCTGAGCAATCTTGGCTGGTTTCATTTCTTTGATTACTTTGATCATGCATTTGAATATGTCTTTCCGGTACTGCTAATTATTCTTGGAATGGCTGTCATTTATTATCGTCAGTCTGCTTCTGAGCAGAAACCAAATGACCAGCAGGCTGGTGCGGAAAGTGAATCGGCGTATGTTCATCCTCGAACGTTTCGCCGTTCAGCATCTGATCGAAAAATTTTTGGTGTGTGCGGCGGATTAGCAAAATACTTTGGAATTGATCCAAGCATCATGCGTTTGCTGTACGTAATCTTATGTTTTGCATCCTTCGGCGCGGGAGTGTTGCTCTACCTGCTGCTCGCAGTCATAGTTCCTGATGATAAATTTATCGGTGCGCAGGTGTCCTAATGGAAAAAAAAGATTTTAATCGGATTCCAATTTTCGGAATAGTGCTTGTTGTGTTGGGTGTCGGTCTATTGTTGCGGCAGCTCCATATTATTCGAATCGAGGGCGGGACATTTCTTCTTTTCGGTTTACTGATTTACGGAATGGCAACTGTCATACGGTCGTTTGTAATGAATGTCCGGAACCAAATATTTTTCGGAAGCCTCTGCTTTTTCTCCGGTATCCTGCTTCTGTTAGGGAAATATGATGTTGTTGAAAGTTCTCCCTTTGTCTACGTCCCGGGATTTTTGATTGTCTTCGGTTTAGCGTTTACTACGTTGTTCATCTTTAACATCAAAGATTTTCATCTGCTCGTGCCTGCTGCTGTCTTCATTCTGATTGGTACAGCATTTATGATGACTGAAGTTGGCTTTTGGTATGTGAGCGATGTAAGAGAAGCAATTGGAATGTATTGGCCTGCAGCTTTGATTATCTTTGGCGGATTAATGCTGTTGAGAAGAAAAGAAAAAATTAAATAACACACTTCGGCGATATTGCCAACGGCATTTTAATGAGCCTCTAACCAATTCTTTCCAACACCGATTTCAACTTCGATCGGCACTTTTAGCGGTAAAGCATTTCGCATTTCCTCTTCGACTAATTTCTTCATCTTTGTTTCTTCCGTTTTTACGGTATCAAACACAAGTTCATCGTGAACTTGCAGAATCATTTTGCTCTGAAGTTTCTTCGACCGCAATTCACGATGGATGTTGATCATCGCCAACTTAATCATGTCGGCGGCCGTTCCCTGAATAGGCATATTGATAGCCTGCCGTTCTGTATTCGATCGGATATTTTGATTCTTGCTATTGATATCGGTTAAATATCGCCGGCGTCCTTTCAGCGTTACAACGTAGCCGTTGGTGTGTGCCGAAGCAATCGTGTCGGAAATGTATTGATTTACTTTCGGAAATCGCTCAAAATATTTTTGAATGATCTCTTTCGCTTCTGCTTGTGTAATGTCCAAGCGAGATGACAATCCAAACGGACCGATGCCGTACATAATTCCGAAATTCACCTCTTTCGCTTTTCGGCGCATGTCGCGCGTAATTTCTTTTTGAGACACGCCGAACACTTTCGCCGCTGTCGAAGAGTGAATATCTTCTTTATTGTTGAATGCTTCCAACAATCCTTCATCGCCGGACACGTGCGCCATAATGCGCAATTCGATTTGTGAATAATCAGCCGAGAGAATGAGATGATCTTTTGAAGAGGGAATAAAAGCCCGTCTAATTTTTCGTCCAAGATCTGTTCTAATCGGGATATTCTGAAAATTTGGATCACTGCTGGAGAGTCTGCCTGTGGCGGCAACTGTTTGATTGAATGACGTGTGGACTTTCCCTGTTCGCGGATTGATCAACTTTGGCAGGGCATCGACGTACGTGGATTTTAATTTTTGCAATTGCCGATATTCCAACAAATGCTGAACGATAGGATGCTCTTTTTGCAATGTTTCCAATACGGCAACATCTGTCGAAAACCCAGTTTTAGTTTTTCGGATTGTCCGTAGTTTCAACTTCTCAAATAAAATGGCGGAAAGCTGCTGTGTGGAATTGATATTAAATTTTTCACCTGCTTTGTCGTAAATCTTACCGATTAAAGAATCTAGCTCTTTGCCAATCTCTTCAGACATTCCTGAAAGGAAAGGAACATCAATCTTAACGCCGTAGATTTCCATTGCCGCAAGAACTTCAATCAATGGAAATTCAATTTCCGTGCATAGTTCTTTAAGACCATGGGCAGCAATTTTATTATGAAGTATATCAACCAATTGGTAGGTAATATCAGCATCTTCAGCAGAATATGCGCCGACAGTCTCCGCAGGAATTTCACGAATATCTTTTTTCCCTTTTTCAGTCAGCTCTTCAAACGAAACCATTTTATAATCAAGGTTTTCTGACGCGAGCGAATCAAGTGAGTGCTGCCGATCGGAACGGAGAGTGTATGCAGCAATCATGGTATCAAACGCAGCACCTCGCGTTTGAATTCCTTTGGATGAGAGCACGAGCATATCGTATTTAATGTTTTGCCCGTATTTTTTTATTTTTTCATTTTCAAAAATTGGCAGAATGTCTTTTACAATTTTATCAATGGCAAATCCTTGTTGCGGTTTTATAGGCGAGCTGCTGAAAAGATCACCGGAACCAATATCGGTTTGATGATCGATAACAGGAATGTAATACGCTTTGGCCGGTTCAAAGCAAAAAGAAATTCCAACAAGCTGCGCACGGAGAGCATCCGTCGATGTAGTTTCCGTATCGAAAACAAAAGCTTTTGCTTTCTTCAATTCGGAAAGAAATCGTAAATATTCAGCATCAGTTTTGACGACCAGATACGTATGAGGAACAGTGTTGATGTTGTGCTGCTCTGAATGGACTTCAGCAATTTCTTCTTTTTTCTGTTTTTCGGGAACCAAAACAGCTTCTTTTTCTTTTAGCCTGCGGATGTGCCCGCGGAATTCCAATCTTTCAAAAAGCTCGATGAGTTTTGCGACATCTTTTTCTTTTGCTTTTAATTGATGGAGATCAACCTTGACCGGCACCTGAGTGTCAATCGTGACAAGTTTTTTGGAAAGGAGAGCAAGCTCTTTATGCGTACGAAGTTTTTCCTGCACTCCTTTTTGAGGAATAGAATCTACATGAGCGAGAATATTTTCAATGGATCCGAATTTTTGGATAAGTGGCAGCGCGGTTTTAGGGCCAATCCCGGGAACGCCGGGAACATTATCGGACGAATCTCCGATCAGGCCAAGCATATCAATTACTTTCTCCGGGCCAACACCGAATTTTTCGACGACGCCTTCTTCACCGATAATTTCATCGTTGTCGCCCCCTTTGCCGGGACGAAACAATTTTACTCTTGAAGAAACCAACTGCATGAAATCTTTATCAGACGTAACCAAGTACGCGTCCATATTTTCTTTTTCGGCGCGTTTTGCGAGTGTTCCAATGATATCATCCGCTTCAAAACCGTCGAGTTCAATCACGGGGACATTGTATGCCTTTACCACTTCTTTTAAATACCCGAGCGATGATGCCAAATCTTCCGGCATTTTGTTTCGAGTAGCTTTGTATTCTTTGTAGGCAAGATGTCGAAATGTGGGTGCTTCGGTATCGAACACGGCTGCAATGTGATCCGGTTTTTGCTCGTCCAATATTTTGTTGAGATAATTCACGAAGCCGTAGATTGCTCCGGTATTTTCTCCTTTAGAATTGATAAGCGGATTTTGAATGAAAGCAAAATAGGAACGATAGGCGATTCCCATGGAATCGATCAAAAATATTTTCTCGCGCTGTTTCATAGTCTCAAAAAGTTGAAGTATATTTAACCTGTTTAATATATCAAAAGAGTTATCCAGTTACAAAAAATCAAGCTGTAGTTCAATGTCACCGAAAGGATGCGTCATGCCGAACTTGTTTCGGCATCTTATAGTTGGTGAAAGATGCTGACATTCGTCAGCATGACGGTGTACAGTGTTTATGAATATTTACATTATCATGGTCATTCAGCAATTGATTGCGAGCGGCACGCATCTGATTGCAAAAACAGTTACACGCGACGTCGATCCGATGTCGCTGACATTTATCCGCGGAATTATTGCGGCAACTGTTCTCTCGGCGATCTTTGCGTTGCGTGAGAAACGGATCAAAATTCAAAAGGAAGATTACGCCGTAGTCATCTGGTTGTCATTCATTGCAATTCCGATCAATCAATTTTTTTATCTGTATGGGATGAAATTCACACTCGCCGCGAACGGTGCTTTGCTGTACGCAACAACACCTGCTTTTGTGCTTGTCTTTTCAAGGGTTTTGCTCGGAGAAGCACTTACAAAGTACAAAGTAATTGGAGTGATCATTGCGTTCATCGGCGTCAGTATCGTAATCTTCGAGCGAGGTATTGATTTTTCTTCCGATTATTTTTTCGGCAACGTCATGATATTGGTTGCGGTGATGGCGTGGGCGCTTTACGGGGTTCAAGGGAAAAAACTGATCGCAAAGTATGGTGCATTTCATATCAGCTCACTGACCGTCATTTGCGGCGCACTATTGTTCATTCCACCCGGTGCGGCAAGTTTAACGTGGTTTGATGCGACCACGATTTCTATAAATAATTGGTTTGGGATTCTGTATCTGGCATTAGGAACATCGGTTATCAGTTACGTCTTATGGTATTATGCGATAGGTAAGTTTGATACGACAAAAGTGGCTGTCTTTGCAAATGCACAGCCGATTCTCACCACAATATTGGCGGTGATATTTTTACATCAATCGGTAACGAGTGCATTTATTATCGGCGGGGTGATTACCATTTCCGGCGTGCTAATAACACAAAAGAGATAGTTAAGATGTAGCCGCGACCGTTGGTCGCGGAGATGGCCGAGGTCAGCGACCTCGGCTACATGATTGGTACTATTATGCCGCATTCGCATTTACACCGACTAGAACGGATTTGGATTTCTAGTCCAATTTTTTTTATCACCACGTGCACTGATAATAAACGTCTTTTATTGTCAAATGAGTCCACGGCTTCCATTCTTATTGCTGAATGGAAATCTGCACCTGAACGGCACGGTTGGCATATCGGACAATATGTAATTATGCCTGATCATGTTCATTTCTTTTGCTCAGCAGGAAATGAATCTAAAAGTTTATCCAATTTTATGAAGCACTGGAAAGAGTTGACGAGCAAAAGAATAAAAAAGGAATGCGGGACTGAAGGGAACATTTGGCAGCGTGAATTTTTCGATCATGTCATACGCAACGAAGAAAGCTATGCACAGAAAAAGGAATATATTTTCAATAATCCAGTAAGAGCAGGGTTGGTAACAAATGCGGATGAATGGCTGTGGAAAGGTGAGATCGAAATTTTATAGCGAGGTTGTAGCCGCGACCGACGGTCGCGGGCTAAATGGTTTTTGCCGAGGTCAACGACCTCGGCCACACAATCTTAAATGCCGATGTCCGACATCGGCTACAGTTTTTGATCCTTATAAAACTCGCACACACTGCTCACAACACATTCATGGCATTTCGGATTTGTTGGGCGGCAGGTTTCGCGACCGAGATAGGTGAGTGACATACCAAGCAAGTGCCAATTTTTTTTATCCACTTTTTCCATCAACTGTTTTTCGATCTTTTCTGGATTTGTTCCTGTTGCGATTCCCAATCGTGGCGTGACACGGAGTGTATGCAAATCTACAATAACACCTTCGGCAAGGACGCCCATCTGGCTCATAATAACATTGGCAGATTTACGTCCAATACCGGAATATTGCGTCAATCCTTCCTGAGTCAGCGGAATGTTCTTGTCATCTTTTATTTCTTTTGCAGTTTTAGTCAGCCATTGGGATTTGTTCCCAAAGTTCGAAACTTTGCTGATGAAAGGAAATAAATCTTCAGGCGTGGCTTTGGCAAGATGTTTCATGGATGGGAATTTTTCGAACAGAGCAGGGGCAAGCGAGTTGATATTCCTGTCAGAATCGCGCGCTGATAACACTACCATTACAAGTAATTGATAAAGATTCTTGTAATCGAGAGGATGCTTCTTTCCGTCGTATTTCTTGAACAACGGTTTTAATTCTTTGTTCCAATCGGTATCATCTTTTTGATCGAACAAATCTTTTGTGTTTGGAGATTTTTTCTTTGCCATAGTTTTAATGATCCCTTCACTTATGGGGAGGGAAGAAGAGTTAGTTTTTAGAAATAAGTTTTCTTCCTTTTATCGCTGCTTTCATTGTTCCGTCGGAATTTTCTCCGACCTGCTGACGCCACATGGCATAGTACAATCCTTTTTTCTTTAACAACTCGTGATGTTTTCCTGATTCAACAATTCCACCTTTTTCCAAAACAAATATCTTATCGGCATGCATCACCGTTGAAAGCCGGTGCGCAATGAGAATGGTAATCAAATCTTTTCGAGCAGAAATATCGCGAATTGTTTCGCTGATTTCTTCTTCAGTCAAAGAATCAAGCGCGGATGTCGCTTCGTCAAAGACTAACAGATGAGGATTGCGCAGAAGAGCACGGGCAATGGACAACCGCTGTTTTTCTCCGCCCGAAACTTTTACGCCCCCCTCACCAATCATCGTGTCAAGTCCATTGTCAGCGCGGGCGAGAAGAGATTGACATGCAGATTTGTTTAACACGTCAAGACATTCCGCGTCGGTTGCTTTTGGATTAACGAAAAGAAGATTTTCACGGATGGTTCCGGAAAAAAGTTGCGTATCTTGTGTAACGAATCCAATGCGTTCCCGCAACGTTTCAATATCAATTTCGTCATGAGCAAAACCGTTGTAGAAAATTTTCCCTTTTTGTGGGCGATACAACCCGACTAAAAGTTTCACGAGCGTGGTTTTTCCCGCGCCGGAAGGCCCAACAAACGCTGCAGTTTCTCCAAGCTTCACGTGAAAATTAATTTCATTGAGTGCCGGCACTCTTGCGGTTTGATGTTGGAAAAATACCTTATCGAATTTTAGTACTGAAATTTCTTTCACCAGTTTTGGCGAAAGTGGTTTCGGTTCTTTCGGTGTATTGAGAATGATTTCAAAATTTGCGAGCGATACTTCTGCCTCACGGTATACGTTAATAACATCCCCCAATTGCTGTAACGGTCCAAAAATAAAGAATGAATAAATCCACAGAGAGAAAAATTGTCCCACGCTTATCTGTTGGGTGAAAATCAAATAGAGCATTGAAAAAAGAATCATTGTGCGAAGAAAATTCACCGATGTCCCTTGAATGAAACTTAACCGGCGAAGGTATTTCACTTTCTTCAATTCCAGATGAAGAATTTTGCTGGTAGTTCCATTCAGCCGTTCAATTTCCTGATTTGCCAATCCCAGACTTTTAACAAGCTCAATATTGCGAAGGGATTCCGTGGTGGAACCGGCAAGCGCCGTTGTTTCCCCCACGATCGTTTTTTGGATCGTTTTAATTTTTTTACTCAAGACGGAACTGAGCCATCCTAAAATAGGAATTGTCATCAAATAGATTGGCGCAATAATCCAATGCACGGTAAACGCATAAACGCCGACAAAAATAACGCCGACAAGAGAAGTGAAGAGCACATTGATTGCGGCGGAGATTAATCGTTCAACGTCCGTTCGCACTTTTTGCAATTTACCGAGTGTTTCTCCGCTTCGTTGATCTTCAAAAACCGAATAGGGAAGATCCAGGGAATGTTGAATGCCATCGGAATAAATCTGCGCGCCTAACCGTTGAACAATGACATTGATGTAATAGTCTTGAAAATTTTTCGCTACCCGCGAAACAAAGGCAACGCCCATGGCAATCAGCAATAGCCCAACGACGCCTTGTAAAAATTGATTCGTTGAGTATTCCTTGAACTTCATGGCATAGTTGTCAATGACGTAGCGGAAGACCAAAGGATCGAGAAGTGAAAATATTTGGTTGACGGCAGCGAGGAACAGCGCCAGTAAAAGTAAATTGCGATAATTTTTAAGATAGCTGTATAATAGTTTCATGTATTTTTTTTTATTTTTATGAATCTAATAAATTCCAACTCGAAAAGCGAAAAATGGAACATTTAATCGTTCACAATTGTCTAACATCAATCAATGATATTTTCCTTGTTGTTGAATCCATTCCTGCGTATTCTTTGTGTAAACCTATGGTAATATAAATTGACGTTTGAATATGAGAATTATTGTAATCTGGTGTTTTCTTTTTACCTTTTTAGCGGCGCAGGATACGATTCGAAGTTCGGTATTTAAGAATCAAAGCAATCGAACTCCAGTAATCAATGTGGTGCGGCCTTCAGATGTCACCTACCAGCTCTGGGAAGGCTTTACATTGGTTCGTAACGCCAACTCCGGCGATGCCGCCGCCGCGCATGAGTTAGGTTTGCGATATTTAACGGGACAAGGATTTACACCCGATTCAGCAAAAGCGTTTCAATTGGTTGAGTATGCGGCAGAGCATGGCCACATACTTGCACATTTCAACCTGGGAGTATTTTATCACAACGGATGGGGTACAGAGTGGAATCCGTACGAAGCGTACAAGAATTTTAAATATGCAGCCGAACATAACATCAAAGAAGGGGAATATGCGTACGGATTAAATTTCACCGATAATCTGACAGTTGCGCGAAATTGGAAAGAGGCCTACAAGTGGATAAAAAAATCTGCCGGTGACGGCTATGCTCCAGCGAAAGAAATTTTACCGGAACTTGAACGGTACGCATCGGCTCAAGGTACTGATTCTTCAGTGACTCTTACCGGAACAACCAATCAGTCACAATCTTCAACACTGCAACCTCTTTTGCTTGATTTTGCCATTGAAAAAGAGGACACCACTCAAGCTAAAGTGAAAGCGATTGATATTCTTCGTGCGTTAGGGCCAAAATGGCAAAAAAGAATTCAGGAGTTACCTGTCGTCACCGACTCCATACTGTTTTCACTTCTCATTCGTCATGCAGAGTGGGGCGTTCCCGAAGAGTTTAATGTGCTAGCCCGATTTTATGAACAGGGGATCGGCACAAAGCAGGATTCAATTGCTGCGGTGCTGGCATATCTGCGTGCTGTACGACTGGAATCGCGCCGTGCACCATCACTGTTGATTAGAATGATAGAAAACGCTTCTCTCATTAATAAAATTCAGCAGCGCGCTTCACGTGGAGATGCAGAAGCAATGTACATTGTCTCCGGCTTTTCGTTGACGGAAATTTATTCGATGCAAAAGAAGGAAGATATCATTTCCTATTTACAGAAAGCATCACAACTTCATAATCTTCCGTCTATAGTAGAATTAGGGACTGCATATTTTAACGGCCAGCTTGTACCTCAGCAAAAAGAAAAATCGGAACAGCTATGGATGAACGCGTACAAAATGGGAAGCAACGAAGCGCTGATTCGCATTGCATCGGCGAAGATTCTTTCCGGATTTGGGTCACTCAGTGTGGATTCTGCTTTTCACGTGTTGCTTAAAGGAGATGAAGAAGAGTCTTTGCTGGCACAGGTCACCTTAGGGATATGCTACGAACGAGGAATTGTTGTTCAACAGAAAAAAAGTGAAGCTGTTCGGTATTACAGATTAGCATCGCAACGCGGAAGCAGAATTGCATATTCTTCTTTAAAACGGATGTACGATTCCATCCGTCCTGCCGATAAAGAATTTCAGATCAGTGACCTTCAGGATTAAACGGCCATACGTTATTTATTTTAGAACGAATAAGAAATACAATTGTCCCCGCAATCATTACCCCCACTCCGGATAGTGCAAATGCAGAACCTGTTGAAAGAAGAATTGATCCCCATAAAAATATTGCCATAATTGCCGGAAGGGGATACAGCCACATTTTAAATGGAATCTTGTCCGCGCCCAGTGTTTTCCTCAAAATCATAACTCCAACCGCACCGCCGATAAATTGAACCAGAATCCTCATGGCAAGAATTGCTTTGATCACGTCGGCAAGTTTAAAAAGAAGACTGAAAACAAATGCTGCTGCACCGAGCCACAGAAGTGCGATATGCGGAAAATTTTTTGTCAGATGAACTTTTCCCATCACCGAAAAGAAATTTCCATCAACGGCGGCCGCATATGGAATTCTGGAATATCCGAGCATGACGGCAAACAGTGATGAGAAAGCAATCCATAATACAAGTATGGTTGCAATTGTTGCCGCGGTGGTACCGTATACTTTTTCTATTAATGTGCTGACGATAAACTGCGAATGCTGTGCTTCCTGCCAGGGAATAACCCCAATGACGGCAAATTGCATGGCAAGATAAAGAACGGCAATTCCAATAATTGAAATGAAGATAGCTCGAGGAATATTTTTTTGAGGTTCCCGAATTTCAGCGCCGAGATGACAGACGTTGTAATATCCAAGATATGAATACATCGTTTGTACCGTTGCCTGTCCGAGTACAACCCAAAATGCCCACGTAAAATCCCATGCACCTTTAGGATAACTGAATGCAAGAGCGGAATCAAAATGTGAAAGTCCGCCAAAGATAAACCAAGC
The DNA here is from genome assembly GCA_028749215.1 of Bacteroidota bacterium. GTDB lineage: Bacteria > Bacteroidota > Ignavibacteria > UBA10030 > UBA8401 > JAQUOA01. The sequence goes on along the minus strand of JAQUOA010000047.1, from coordinate 4,245 downwards.
CATTGTTCCCAACACCCCAATCCACAACATCACAGAAATTTTCCCAACAGTGGAAATTTTTCTGTAAAGCAATATTGTGAGAATGATGACAAGCGATCCGGATACCATTCTTCGCGTGATATCGGTGAGAGGAACAAGGTAGGAGAGATATTGCGCGAATCCGATAGAACCTGAAGCAATGACAAGCGGTGCCTGAATCATTGTCTGCCAGATGAAAAGAAACGACATAAGTTTTCCCCAATGCTTGCCATATGCTTCTCGCAAAAAGACGTAACTTCCTCCGGCACGCGGCATCGCAGCGCCAAGCTCAGCCCAAATAAGTCCGTCAATCAACGCAAGCACCGCACCTGCAATCCACGCTGCGATGTGCTGCGGTCCGCCCATGATTTGAAGTACGATCGGTAAAACGATAAACGGTCCGATGCCGACCATATCGATCATGTTCAACGCGATTGCTTGTGTTAGTGAAAGATCGCGTTTAAGTGTGGAGGTATCGCTCATAATGAATCGGTAATAAATTTTGAATAGACGCGTTTTCCGAAGAAAATATAATTTTTTTCTTCATAGGGTGTTCCTTGCAAGATGAAATGAATGAAGCCATTCTTTTCGACAAGAACAGTATGTAAAATAAGTGTGTCGGGATTTGTGTGGATGATGAATTCTGCATGTCCATGGAAAGCGGTATACCGCTGAATAGTTGAATCCTGTCGTTCATTAAAATCAGTCTCTTCACGAAATCGTTGAATCATCTTTTGTGTTGCTCGGTATGTTCCCCCAGTTGGTCCAATAATTTTTTTTCCATTGACCATGATCTCACGGTCATCATATGCAATAACCTCAAGATGATGCGAAGAATCCGCCTTTAGCCACTGCAGCAATTTTTTGCCGTGATCCAAGGAATCATCGTAGCTGTAATTGGCATCGAGATAAGCGATGCGTGCGACATACGATGGTATGGTATCGAATTCATTGAGAAATCCGGAAACAAAACTTCCGCCACCGCTATGTGCGGAAAGGACAACCGAGTTTGGGTCCCCTGTTTCATATCTTAACATGTTCACAATCCGAGCAATTTCAGAATTACCATTGTCGTGTTTTTTCCTCCAGGCAGGCCAGCTTCTTTCATTTGTTTCCAAATACGCGACGATAATATTTTTATCCGGAAGAACGGATCTGAGAAAGCGAGTTTGCGCGCCGATATGTTGAACGTCGTAATGCCAATCGAGGTTCCTTTTCATTCTTCTGCCGAATGTCATTTCAATAGAATTGCCGTTAGGAAGGGCGTACAGAATCAGAATTGTTGGCTTTGCCTTGTCTCGTTGAGGTTTTTCATTAATAAGCACGCGTACATTTGGCGTTAAAGCGAGAAAAGTATTTTTTTCATTGAATAGTTTTGACGAGGAAAGATGCGAAATGGTTCTGGATGTAGTGCATGATTCTATGAGAAATAAAAAAGCGCAACAGAAAACTGTTACGCTTTGTCCAAGAAATATTTTCATGAGAAATTATTTACCCAGAATTTCAAACAACTCGGAAAGTTTTGGGATCAAAATGATTTCAGTCCGGCGGTTTTTAGCACGACCGGCTTGTGTATCGGTAGGATCAACCGGGAAATACTGGCTGCGGCCGGACGCCGTGATGCGCTGTGGATCGACTTTACCTTCATTTACAAGGTAACGAATAACTTCCGTCGCGCGGAGCACACTTAAATCCCAATTGTCTTTTATTGCGCCAAGATTGATTACGGCTTGATTATCAGTGTGGCCTTCGACTAAAATTGTCAAATCGGTTTGCGAATTCAAGACCCGGGCCAACTCACGTAATGCTTCCTTCCCTCGTTTATCGATATCGGTTTTTCCGGTAGAGAAGAGAAGTTGATTGGAGAGCGAAACGTAGACGCGTCCGTTCACAATGTTAATTGACAAACCGCTGTTGGTAAAACCGAGTAAGGCATCATTTAATTTTGCCTTTAATGCATTCAATGTAGAATCGCGTGCTGCGAGACGGCGTTCGAGGTCGTTGACGCGCTGTTCTCTTCCCACTAAGTCTTTTTGAACCGCTGCTAACGACGAATCACGCAGCGCCAAAGCATTTTCATACTCTTTTAGCTTTTGTTCTCGCAGCGATACATCTTTTTGCAATGCTTCCAAATTTGCAAGCAGACGTTTTATTTCTGCAGAATTTTTCGATTTCGAATTATCATAGTTTTGCTTCAACATCTCAAGTTCATTTTGCAATGCATGAGAACGCTCACTGAGAGTGTCAGTCGATAATTCAAGTTCAGCCAGCCGTTTATTTTTTGCATCTAACTGTGACTGCAATGAATTTTTATCAGCATTCAATTGATTGATGCGGGTATCCATTTCAACAACGACATTTTTCAACGAGTCGAGTGATACTTGCAGCGCATCCCGCTGTGCTTTCATTTCATCGAACGTTCCCAATGATACACAGGCTGAAAGAAAAAATGGAAGAACAGCAACGACGATCACGAATCCTTTTCTCATATGTTTTTCCTTAGTGGTGAATAAAAAAGTTTGTCGGGGTGAGAGGATTCGAACCTCCGGCCTCTTGGTCCCGAACCAAGCGCTCTAACCGGGCTGAGCCACACCCCGAGACAAACATACATAGCGGAATAACAGAAGTGGCGGAGAGGGAGGGATTTGAACCCTCGGTACGGGTTTCCCCGTACGGCGGTTTAGCAAACCGCTGGATTAAGCCACTCTCCCACCTCTCCAAAAGAGTTTTGCTTAATGAACATTACAAAAATACGAAACTTGACGACGGCTTGCAAGGATAAAGTGCAATCTCTTGAGTATCTATTACCAATTTTTGATCTTTTCTCAATAATTTTTTAAGAAGGTCGAAAGGAGAAAAAGTTGGATCGAGGGATTGGGCAGGCATGATGAATTTTGTTACCGGATGTAAAAAAGGGAAACTAACGTGTGGACCGTAGCGGGATCGAACCGCTGACCTCTACAATGCCATTGTAGCGCTCTCCCAGCTGAGCTAACGGCCCGGGATTAAATTCTGTCATAAATATATGAAAGAAATTGAACAAAGAAAATAAATTCTTTATACTTCATATATCTTCAAAGGAATTTATGGCTTTGGTGTCTCATCGAGTTCTCGAAATTTCGTTTTCAAAGTTTTCCCATTCGTTTACCACGTGCATTACTACTGTTCCTCAATTTGAATTTCATATTCATACCGATGTCCGAAAAAAATTTGAAGTGAACGAAGAACTTTTTGCTTCAAGCGGCAATGCGGTTTTTCCAAATTACCGGGCAGTGCGCGAACTCACCACCAAAATTAACAACGCTAAAGGACTGGCGGGTGATCCCGAGAAAGAGATAAGGGCAGGGCATCTTAATGCGATGGGATTGATCGATGAAATCAATCACGTGCTTGTGCGTGTGTACGAAGAGCTGGAAAATCCGGGAGTTATTGCTCGGGCATACAACCATGTCGTGACTATTCTCGGGAAAGAAAAAACCGAAGCCTCTTTGAAGGAATTTTTGACATCATTTCCGCCCCAGGCCGTATATAATCGTCAACAGAATATCGATGAATATTTCGAACACTCAACCGAAGGACGGCGAAATAAGGAAATAGCCCTGGAAGAAATGATGATGCTTTTTCTGGAAAATTTCAACCCTGCGTTCACTCCTTTTAAAGATATGTTTGATGACTCAACGCTTTCTCATTCAACAGCGTATAGAAAAATTATTGACGAATTAGAGAAATTTTTTGTGGGCGAAAAACCGTTTGGACCGGATAATGAATTTCTTTTTGATGTTCTCAAAAGGCCGGCACGCGTCAATCCGCACAGTCTTGAAGCCCAGCTTGGTTTTATTAAGGAAAAATATGGGTTAATTATTTCACAAAAATTCCTCGACAAAATTCTGGGAAGCTTTGAATTTGCAAAAGAAGAAGATAAATATCTTTGGCAAAAAAAGCATGGCGGAGGGGGAAAACCAGAAGTGGAAACTTTCGTTCCGGTATACAAACGTCAACACCTTACTGATGAGGAGCGAAGGAGTCTTGAAAGGTTAAGAAAAATCCGTCCCGAAGATTATATTTATGAAGAATCGGAGAAATTTACCCAGGATATCGAGTGGATGCCGAATGTTGTGTTGATAGCTAAAAATATTTATGTGTGGCTTGATCAACTTTCGAAAAAATATCGGCGCGAGATTAAACGGCTCGATCAAATTCCAGACGAAGAGCTTGATCAGTTAGCCC
>JAQUOA010000243.1 GCA_028749215.1 Bacteroidota bacterium | reverse complement strand
GCCAGCTTAACCGGAGAATCGCTGCCGGTTGAAAAATTCGATGCCCGCGAAATTCGCGACAATATTACTCCATTAGAATTTTTAAACACTTGCTACCTTGGTACCAGTGTGGAAAGCGGCACCGCTACAGCGGTTGTCGTTGCTACTGGTAAACAGACGTACTTCGGCTCCATGGCGGGAAATATTGCTGGCCAGCAGGTGCAGACAAGTTTTGACATCGGTATTAATAAATTCACTTGGCTGATGATTCGCTTTATGATGGTGATGGTTCCGCTCGTGTTTTTCATCAACGGGTTTACAAAACAAAATTGGACCGAGGCATTTTTCTTTGCACTGGCAATTGCTGTCGGACTAACACCCGAAATGCTTCCGATGATTGTTTCCGTCTGCCTCTCTAAAGGCGCTTTAGTCATGTCGCGAAAGAAAGTCATCGTGAAACGGCTGAACGCCATTCAAAATTTTGGCGCGATGGATGTATTGTGCACCGATAAGACCGGAACGTTGACACAAGATCACGTCATCTTAGAACGGCATTGCGATGTTGTAACGGAAGAAGATGAAGAAGTGCTTCTGGACGCATACCTCATCAGTCATTTCCAAACAGGATTAAAGAACGTTCTCGATCGCGCCATTCTTCAGCACCATGAAGTGCATGAGCATGTCTCTATCCAGGATTACAAAATTATCGACGAGATTCCCTTCGATTTTTCCCGCCGCATGATGTCCGTTGTCGTTCAAAATGTTCGCGGTGAATATCGTTTGTTGACGAAAGGTGCACCGGAGGAAATTTTTCGACGCAGCACTCAGTTTGAACTGAACGGCGAAGTACTGCCGATGGATCCTATTCTCATTCAAGATTTGAAGGATGAATACTTGCGCTTAAGCTCCGATGGTTTCAGAGTGCTTGCGTTGGCGTATAAGATCATGGATCAAAAGCCGGCATACTCGCGCGATGATGAAAACGATCTTATTCTTAAAGGATATGTTGCTTTTCTTGATCCTCCAAAAGAAAGCGCTGCGCCGGCAATTGAAGTTCTTCAAAAACACGGTGTCACGATAAAAATCCTGACGGGCGATAACGATTTGGTCAGTAAAAAAGTTTGTCATGATGTAGGTTTGCCGACGAATGAAATATTGACCGGACAGCAAATTGAAACTATGAGCGATCAGGAATTGACTGTTGCGGCCGAGCGGGTCACGTTGTTTGCGCGTCTCTCACCGGCACACAAACAGCGAGTGATTCACCTGCTTCGTTTGAAAGGGCATGTTGTTGGTTTTATGGGCGACGGCATTAACGACGCACCGGCACTGCGTGCTGCCGACGTCGGAATTTCTGTTGATAACGCCGTTGATATTGCAAAAGAATCAGCCGATGTGATTTTACTGGAAAAAAGTTTGCTCGTGCTGGAAGAAGGCGTGTTGGAAGGACGAAAGGTATTTGCCAACATTTTAAAATATATCCGCATGGGTGCAAGTTCTAATTTTGGAAACATGTTCAGCGTGCTCGGCGCCAGTGCCTTCCTTCCCTATGTTCCCATGGCTCCAATTCAAGTCCTGACTAACAATTTGCTCTACGACTTTTCTCAGGTACCAATCCCCACAGACAACGTCGATGAAGAACAAATTGGAAAACCTCGCCCGTGGATGATTGATGAAATTACCCGCTTCATTCTTTTCATCGGGCCGATCAGTTCAATTTTTGATTACACGACGTACTTCATTATGCTGTATATTTTTGATTGTTGGGATCCGGCAAAAGCATCGCTCTTTCAAACAGGATGGTTTGTCGAATCGTTAATGACGCAGACGTTGATCATCCATATTATCCGCACGAACAAAATTCCGCTCATTCAAAGCAGGCCAAGCTGGCAGTTGATGATTACCACACTGGTGATTATGGCGATGGGCATTCTTGTTCCGTTATCACCGCTCGCGTCATCACTCGGATTTACTCCGCTGCCGCTATTGTATTGGCCGTTGCTTGCATTAACACTGCTCTGCTACATCGGGCTGACGCAATTCATCAAAACAATTCTTGTCCGCAAAGCATGGATTTAGAGCGGTGTCTTATTTTCAGTATGGTTAAATATATATAAGAATGCATGAACACTATTTGTATTCGATAAGCTATTCTGTCCGAATGGAGAATCCAATTTTTTTATCGCCTACGAAAATAAATGAATGCGTTGATTAAAAGACATTGGCCGCTGTTCATCAGCATAGGTGCGTATTGGGCAACGGTGATAGTGCTGATCATCCTTTCAACCAATGTGAATAACGGTTATCTGATTTATCCTCTTGATGACACATACATCCACATGGCAGTGGCAAAGAACGCCGTCCTTCATCATGTTTGGGGTGTAACGAAATTTGAATTTACCTCTTCCACGTCTTCACCGCTTTGGACATTCTTACTTGCGATTACCTATGTTGCGTTTGGGGTAAACAGTATATCACCGCTTATCCTTAACGTGTTATTTGGTACGCTTGTAGTACTCGTCTCATATCTTTTCATTGCAAAGTACTTTCAAGACCACTTGAGGACTTTCATTGTGTTATTAGGCGTAGTATTTGTTACACCCTTACCAACTCTCACACTGATCGGGATGGAACATGTTTTACATACGCTTCTGTCAATTTTTTTTGTCTTTCTGTCCATAACGGCTCTTTCTACAACTGCAAAACAGCATCAAAGCAACTTTGTGCTTCTCATTGTTGTAGCACCATTGCTCACTTCAAGCAGATACGAAGGAATGTTTATGGTTTTTGTTGTTTGTGTCTTATTTCTTGTGCAACGAAAGATATTCTACGCAATGGCTATTGGGATAGCGGCTCTTCTGCCAATCATCCTGTATGGGATTTGGTCGATCAGTCATGGATGGTATTTCTTCCCAAATTCTATCCTCCTCAAAGCGCACATCCCAAGTTATACTCTTAAAGGAATAATTAAACTAGTAGGGTTCGATGCCCTAAATGCAATTCAACAAAATCCCCATATCTTAATTTTGCTGATTGGATCTTTGGCAATACTGTTATTCCAATATCTCTGGAAAGACCCGTCCTTGGAAGAACTGAAGCATGCTCAACTGATTTTTGTTGGAAGCCTTTTACTCCACGTGCAATTTGCATCGACAGGTTGGTTCTACAGATACGAAGCGTACCTTGTACTCCTTGGTATCGTCGTTGTCAGCATCGCGGCAAATAATTTATTCGTTACAAAATTCGGATGGAAAATTAACAACGCAACTGTGCCGCATTACACCGTCGCACTGCTCCTCGGTTTCGTCATCGTCAGTCCTTTCGGTAGTAGGGCAGTCCACTCCTTCATTGAGACACCTCAAGCTGCTCAGAACAGGTTTTACGAGCACATACAACCGGCTCGATTCATTAAGCAATACTACAATAATTCTGTTGTGGCGGTAAACGATATAGGTGCAGTGGCATATTTTACAGACGCAAAAATTCTTGATGTCTATGGGCTTGGAAATATTGAACCATATTTTTTTAAAAACCGTAAAGCTGGATATTCAAAGCAGGATCTTTACAATTGGGCACACAACAATGGAGCTCAAATTGCTTTTTTGCAATTTCAATGGACAGAAGTACGTCGCCGGATTCCCGATGAATGGAAGATGGTTGGCCAATGGGATATTCCAAAAAATGTAGTATTTGCCGACACCAAGGTTGGAATATATGCTGTTGACCCATCGGCAAAAGAAGAGCTTATCCAAAACCTCAAGACGTTTACGACTGAAATACCCACCAATGCCGCATGGCATGTAGAGTAAACAGAACAATCACATTTCTTCCTTGCGTGACAGAATTGCGTTTTAAGAAGCCGTCATAATTAAAGATGTAATGAACCATATGGTAGTTTCATACCACCTTCCTTGAACTTCGCCCCAATCATCGCTACATTAAGCACAATATTTTATCTTTATTTTATAAAGGAATATGCCGGTGCACCGCTACGTAAGTCTTTTTGTTCTTTTCTCGTTTCAAATTTTT
>JAQUOA010000046.1 GCA_028749215.1 Bacteroidota bacterium | reverse complement strand
GCTGATGCAGAGCAGGAATTAGCACCTAACATTCCATGAGGTAACGGAACTGGTTGCTACGGTGTCATCGGGCCTGATCCCTCGACCGTTCTTGATAAGTAAAGGACTGCGTATGTAAAGAACGAATTACTTTCTACAAATAAGATAACAGAAAAAAATTTGATGTCAAGTGAACAGCATTTTTTTTAATGCTTAATCTTGTAACAGACGTCATGCCGAACTCGTTTCGGCATCTAAAAATATTTTCAAAGATGCTGACATTCGTCAGCATGACGGGAATGTTAAATCTCAATTTAAAGCCTACTCATTTTTTTTAAAATCTTATCCGAATTTATTTTCCTTCGAACTGACGAAATACTTTTTCAATTCTTTCAAATGCCCAATCGATTTCTTCTTTGGTAATGACAAGAGGAGGAGCAAAGCGGATCACATTCACGTGAGTCTCTTTGCACAGAATCCCTTCTTTCATCAATGCTTCACAGTACGGACGTGCATCAGTATTAAGCACGAGACCAATCCACAATCCTCGACCGCGAATTTCCGTAATGCGAGAATGTTTTAAGGAACGAAGTTTTTCAAGCAAATAGTTGCCGAGTTCAAACGATCGTTCAATTAATTTTTCTTCGATTAAAACATTCAGTGCAGCAATGGCAACTGCCGCCGCCAAAGGATTACCGCCGAATGTTGAACCATGGTCACCGGGCTTAAATACTCCTAACACTTCTTTGCGAGAAAGCACAGCAGAGATTGGATAAAATCCGCCGCTGAGTGCTTTACCGATAATGACTGCATCCGGGCGGATGTTGTCGTATTCAAAGGCAAACATTTTTCCGCTTCGTCCAAGTCCTGATTGTATTTCATCAACGATAAGAAGAACATTATTTTCTTTACAAATCTTTGCCGCTTCGCTTAAATAACCTTTAGGCGGAATGACGATTCCAGCTTCACCTTGGATTGGCTCGACAAGAAACGCCGCCGTATTGGGTGTGATAGCTTTGCGTAATGCATCAATGTTCCCGAATTCAACAACGCGAAACCCGCCATCGAAAGGTCCAAAGCCATCTTTGTACTGTTCCTCAGTTGAAAATCCTACGATGGTTGTCGTCCGACCATGAAAATTATTCGCGGCACAAATAATTTCTGCTTTGTTGCTAGGTATCCCTTTTATTTTGTATCCCCATTTCCGTGCGGCTTTGATTGCCGTTTCCACCGCTTCGGCTCCGGAATTCATAGGCAGCGATATATCGTAGCCGGTCTTGTCATGAAGTTTTTTATACAAAAGCGAAAGCTGATCGTTGCGGAAAGCGCGGCTTGTGAGTGTTACTTTTTTTGCCTGTTCAACAAATGCCGCGTAAATTTTTGGATGGCAATGCCCCTGATTTACCGCAGAGTAAGCGGCAAGAAAATCCATGTAGCGATGTCCGTCGACATCCGTGACCCACACGCCGCTTGCCGATTCGATCACGACATCTAATGGATGGTAATTATGAGCACCAAATTGATCTTCCAATGAAATACATTCTTGAGTTTTCATAAAATCTTTCTCTGTCCTACTTTTTTTTAAAATAATGGTAAGAATAAATTATTAATGGGCTTTTTGCCTGATGTCCCAACAGTCTGAAAACTATGTCGTCTGAAGTGTCCTTACGGACGCGGGGAAAGAGCGATGTAGAACGGCTTGTCTGCAACGTTAAGTGTACGGATGGGTCGATCCGACCGCCGCATTGAAGCACGGAGAAAGTGAGGTACTGCTTGGAAGTATGTATGCATAAGAGATTTCACTACATTAAATTTAAGAAGATTTTTATCATTGTCAACTTTTGAATCAACAAACAGACACTTTCTTTGCCTTTCCACTCGTAATTTTTTACCTTTACGTATGAGACTGTGGCTTTTTGTTTTACTTCTGAATCTTTCATTCCAGTGTAGCGTTGCTCAAGTCAAGCGTATTGAATCACAATTCCGCATAGCACGGCTTAAATATGCCGGCGGCGGGGATTGGTATAACGATCCTTCTGCCGAAGTGAATTTGCTGACATTTGCCAAACAACACGCCGGCATTGACACAGACCCCAAATATGAATTTGTAGAAATTTCTAATGACAATTTCTACTCATATCCTTTTATATTCATGACAGGACATGGGAACATCGTTTTTTCTGATTATGAAGTACAACGGCTGAGAACGTATCTTGAGAACGGCGGCTTCCTCTACGCCGACGACGACTATGGAATGGATAAGGCATTTCGTCGTGAAATAAAAAAAGTTTTTCCGGAATTCAATCTGGTGGAACTTCCGTTTACGTACGGATTGTATTCATGCTTTTATACGTTTCCCAACGGCGTACCAAAAACACACGAACACAATAACAAACCACCGCAAGGATTCGGAATTTTTTACAAAGGACGATTAGTTGTTTTCTATACGTACGAATCCAACCCAAGCGACGGCTGGGCGGATCCGGAAGTGCACAAAGACCCTCCTGAAAAAAGGGAAGAGGCTTTAAAATTCGGGACAAATATTTTGATTTGGAGTTTAACGCAGTAGCATTACATGACAGCAGAAATAAAAAATATTATTGATCAAATCACCGCGCGCATAACGCACACACGGCAGCGAATGTACCGTGAAGAATTTATGCGTGCGTTGCTCAATGCATTATCAATCATTATTTTGGTTTTGTCTATCCTGGTGATGGCAGAATCCTTGGTGGAATTTGGGACTTCCGCGAGAACATTCATTTTTTATTTGTTCTTCGTCAGTTCTGCACTCATTCTGCTTTGGTTTGTTGGCCTTCCGTTTCTTCATATAGTCAAACTTATGCCTCAGGCGTCCGATGAAGACATTGCCCGCTTTATCGGCAAGAAATTTGAAAAGATCGGCGACCGCCTTGAAAATACGTTGGATCTTGCAAAACTTTTGCAAAGCGGCGATGCATCATACTCGCCTGAGCTTGTTGAAGTTTCTCTTGAACATTTCCAACACTCCACTTCGGGAGTTAATTTCACCGATGCTGTATCATTTGTTCGAGTTAAGAATTTAGCTCGAAGAATTTCAGCAATAACGGCAGCGTTCTTTCTGGTCGTCGTTGTTCCAGGCAGTCCATTCGGTGAAGCAACCGTACGTTTATGGAATCATCAGACGGAATTCATCCCCGCATCGCCGTTTACTTTTATTGTTGACCCCGGTAATATCGATGTTGTAAAAGGCGAATCAATTATTGTTAAAGCTAAAATAGTTGCCAACAGTGTCATAACCGCTCAACCTGCTCCTTCAGAAGCAACGATTGTTTTTGCTCAAGAAGGTGTTGCCGCTGCCGAACGAGTGGTGTTGCATAGTGATTCAACAGGAATGTTCAGCTATGCATTTTCTTCCATAAAAAATTCTCTCACTTATTCTCTTCAATCGGAGAATGTAAAGAGTAAAGAATATTCAATATCGGTGACGGATCGTCCATTCATTCGCTCATTGAGAGTTGTGCTAATGCCTCCGGCATACACCAAGTTGTCCCGGCAAATGTTGGATGAAAATATTGGAGACGTGCTTGTGTTAGCCGGTACGAGAATTGATTGGAAAATTATTGCCAACAAGGAATTGAAAAAACTTTCTGTGGTATTTAAAGATGGGCGCGACATTGCATTGACTCAACACGGCGAAGTGTACGAAGGTAGTTTCATTGCGCGCACTCCTCTTTCATATTATTTTGAATTGGAAGACACAAAGGGGATCACCAACTCGAATATCATCGAGTACAAAATTAATATCATCCCGGATCAATATCCGACGGTAGAAGTGATCGCACCGGGACGCAATATAGACGTGACACAGGCAATGCAGCTGCCGATGGAATTTAAAATCGGGGATGACTTCGGTATTCGAGAAATGCACTTGGCGTTTCGATTGGTGCAATCAAAATATGAAAAACCCGAAAAGAACTACGGCGTAATCATTCCGGTTGATTCACTCAAATCACCCAATCAGGTTGTGGGATACGATTGGGATATGTCCGTACTTGGGCTTGTACCGGAAGATGTGGTGGAATATTATGCCGAAGTTTTTGACAACGATAATATCAACGGTCCAAAATCTGCACGGAGCCAAACGTTTCTTGTCCGTCTGCCTTCGCTTGAAGAAGTGTTTGCCGATGCCGAGCAGACGCACGATGAAGCGATAAAAAATGTAGAAAGTTCATTAAAGAATGCGGAAGAGCTAAAAAAAGATGTCGAGGAGTTATCCAATGACATGAAGCGTAATCAGCAGATGGACTGGCAGAAGCAGAAAAAGGCAGAAGAAATTGCAAAGAAGTATGAAGATCTGCAAAAGAAAATGGAGAATGTGAACAAGCAAGTCGATGAAATGACGCAGACATTGCAGCGCAATAATGTTCTTTCGCCGGAAACACTGGAAAAATATGCCGAGCTTCAAAAGATGATGCAGGAATTAAATTCGCCGGAATTTCAACAGGCGTTGAAACGGATGCAGCAGGCAATGCAAAATGTGTCGCCGGACCAGCTGCGCGAAGCAATGCAGCAAGTGCAATTTTCAGAAGAACAATTCCGCACGAGCATCGAACGGACAATGAATCTTCTCAAACGAATTCATGTGGAACAAAAAGTGGATGAGTTGGTGAAGCGGTCGAAGGAGTTACAGAAACAGCAGGATGATGTGGCAAAAGCTTCCGAACAGATGAAGCAAAACGATCCGCAGCAAGCTTCGGAACTTGCACAGAAGCAAGATGAAATCAGCAAGCAGCTTGGCGAAATGAAAAAGTCGATGAACGAACTTCATTCAAAGATGGAAGAGTTCCCTAAAGAAATGCCGCTTGATAAACTCGATGAAGCACAGCGCGCTGCGAATGATCGCGAGATGAACGATGCGATGAAGAAAAGTTCGCAAAATCTCCGTTCAATGCAGATGGAACAAGCCATGACCGCACAGCAGCAGATACAAAGCGGCATGAAGGAAATGTCCAACCAGATTTCGGAGATGCAGGAACAAATGCTGAATAATCAGATGCAGCAGACAATGAACACTCTTCGAAAGTCAATGCAGGATATGCTTCAATTGTCGCAGAAACAAGAGCAGTTGAAAAATCAGTCGCGCAATCTAGATCCCAACTCACAGCAGTTCCGCGATGCGGCTGAACAGCAACAGAATGTGCAGAGCGATCTTCAGACGGTTGCCAATGGACTTGGCGAGTTATCTCAAAAATCTTTTGTTGTGACTCCTGAAATGGGAAAACAAATCGGCAAGGCAATGGGTCAAATGCAGCAGGCCATGAGTGCGATTGAACAGCGCAATGCATCAGCGACCAGTTCATCGCAAGGCGAAGCAATGTCATCGTTGAATAAAGCAGCAACCCTTGTTCAAAATGCGATGCAGACATTACAGCAGCAGGGAGGACAAGGGGGAGGGGGATTAATGCAGCAACTTCGAAGTATGGCAATGCAGCAGCAAAATATCAACATGCAAACACAGCAAATGGGACAACAGCAGGGAATGTCACAGCAGCAAATGCAGGAGATGGGTCGTCTTGCCCGACAGCAGGAAGCGGTAAAAAAATCTCTGGATCAACTTCAACGCGAAGCCGAGGGAAGTCCGGAACGAAATCGCATCATGGGAGACTTGAAAAAAATTTCCGACGAAATGAAAGAAGTTGTGGAACAACTACAGCAAAATGATGCCAGTCCGTCCACCATTCAACAGCAGGAAAGAATACTTTCTCGTTTACTTCAAGCGCAGCGTTCTACGCGCGAACGGGATTTTGAACAGCGACGCAAAGCAACAGCCGGTGTTGCTATCTCTCGAAAAAGTCCTTCGGAAATATCTCTGCAAACACAGGATTCGCAGATTCGCCGCGATCTTCAGCGCGCCATGGAAGCGGGATATTCCAAAGATTATCTTGATCTCATCCGTAAATACTACGAAGCATTAAACAAAACAAATTAAGCGGTTTCTTACGCAGTGTACCATAGTGCAATCATCGGAAGGCGGTGTTGCAACGACGTTCTATGATGGTCTGATAGAGTGCGGTGATCGTCACGTAAAATACTTTTTGTCCAAGCATATCAAACATTAATTTCCGAAATTATCAGAGCCAATGTTCCACCATGGTGAATGGTCAGATGGCACACTTCAGCTCATGAAAAAAAATATTGTTCACACCATTATACAAAGGGAAAATCCTGACTCAGCAGATTTTGGAACTGTCTGGAAATTTTCCGGCGAAGGCATGCGGATTACCGACGCAGAGGGAATGATCGTTGATGTGAATGCGGCGTTTTGTTCTCTGATAGGCCTCTCTGAAAAAAATCTCGTCGGGAAACCGTTCACCGTTGTGTATAAGGATGAAAGTTCGAACAGTGAGAAAATTAAACGGTACAAAGAGGAATTTGTTAAACGTTCAACAGAAAAGAAATTGACCGAGAAGATCACTCTTCCTCAATCAAAAGAACTCCAGGTCACTGTTACGAACACATTCATTGAAAATTCAAACCATCCGTATCTCCTTTCTATTTTTCGTGATAGTACGCCAATTAAACACTCGCGCGATCTTCCGGAAGAAAAAGAATTTAATGAAGTAAGCGTACAGCGCGAACGAAATATGCTACGAACGATTATTGAAACCATTCCTGACGAAGTTTACGTCAAAGATCGTTACGGACGGTTTCTTCTCGCTAATTCTGCCTGTGCTTCCGCGTTGCGTGACGTGGGAGTTACTTCTGTGGAAGAAATGATCGGCAAGACCGATCTTGATTTGCTCTCCGGCGCTGTCGCCCACACACAATTCAACGCAGAACAAAAAATGATGCAAACAGGCAATCCGATTATTGACCAAGAAGAAGTTGTGCGGGATCAGCACACCGGAAAAATTATACGATCACTGTTAATTACAAAACTGCCGCTCCGTAATCCGAACGGCAATATTGTAGGATTGGTCGGTGTTAACCGAGAAATTACTGCACGCACAATAGCGGTGGAAAAGATGCAGAAAGCGCAAGCTGAACTGAAGGAGAGCGAAGAAAAATACCGGAAAATATTTGAAAATGTCCAGGATATTTTTTATCAGACCGATCTTCAAGGAATTATCGTCGATATCAGTCCTTCAATTGAACGCTATTCATTGTTTTCTCGAGATGAATTGATTGGCAAACCGGTGGAACATGTGTACAACAATCCGGCTGATAGAAAAGAATTGATGAGAATTCTAGTTAAAGCAGGAGAAGTAATTGACAGGCAGGTAAATTTAAAATCAAAAACAGGCACCGTTATACCGACATCGGTGAATGCGCACATTCTTTACGATGAGCAGAAAAAACCGATCGGCGTCGAAGGTTCGCTGCGGGATTTATCGGAACGATTAAAATTTGAAGAGAGTTTACGTGAAACGACGTCGCGCCTTTCTGTCCTCATTCAAAATTTACAATCAGGTATTCTTGTCGTGAATGAGCAAGGGACAATCATTCTTGTCAATGATCGGCTGCGGACAATCTTTGAAGTGAGTACTTCCGTCGAACAACTGCTCCAATCGGATTCGGAAATCCTGCGCGAAGAGATCAAAAAATCTTTTGCCGATCCAAAAGCGTTCGATGAAAGAGTGAATGAAATTCTTATCGACAGAACGGTTGTAACGCATGAAGAATTGAAATTGAGTGATGGTAGAATTTTGGAATGCGATTATATTCCCATTAATGTGGAAGGTGTCTATCGAGGTCATCTGTGGCAGTTTCACGATGTGACGGCTGTTCGGCAGGCACAGGAAGATTTGGGGCACTACGCCGATGACCTGTACCATTCCAAGATGAAAGCTGAAGAGCAATCACAAGCCCTTATGGTACAATCTCGCGAACTCATTGAGGCGAGGGAGGCAGCACTGCAGGCGTCAAAGCTTAAATCGGAATTTGTAGCAAACATGAGTCATGAAATCCGTACGCCGATGAACGGTGTGCTCGGTATAGTAGAATTACTGCTTGAAACACAGCTCACCTTTGAACAACGAGAGTATGCCGAAATCATTCAAAGTTCAGGCGAATCATTGTTAAAGATTATCAACGACGTTCTGGATTTTTCCAAAATTGAAGCGGGTAAATTATCGATAGAAATAACGGAGTTCGATTTGCAGGATGTTGTTGAAGAAACAATTGCCTTGCTGGCTCACAAAGCCCGCGAAAAGAAAATCGAATTGATTGATCATATCTACAATGATGTGCCGACCCTTCTTCGCGGCGACCCGATACGTGTCCGTCAAATTATCATCAACCTTGTCAGCAATGCCATCAAGTTTACCGACGTGGGCGAAGTTCTTGTCCGCATCAAACTTGAAAAAGAAACACCGAAACGAGCGGTGCTGAGATTTACGGTGACCGATACCGGCATCGGTCTATCGCCTGAAGCTCAAAAAAAACTATTTACGGCGTTTACACAAGCGGACGGATCGACGACGCGAAAGTACGGCGGCACCGGCCTTGGTCTGACTATCTCTAAACAGCTAGTTGAAATGATGGGAGGAACAATCGGTATAAAGAGTGAAGAACACAAAGGAAGTTCATTTTGGTTTACCATCCCTTTTGAAAAACAGCAGCAGATTGAACTTCCGGTGCACGTCGTGGAAGAATTGTCTCATCTCAAAATATTAATTGTGGACGATCATGCCGCAAACCGGCTGATGATCAAACAACGCTTAGCGTCTTGGGGCATTCAATCCGAAGAAGCAGAGAACGGACATGCGGCGAAACAGCTGATGGAGACATCCATGAAAGATCATCAGCCATTTTCGTTAGCGATTATTGATATGCAAATGCCGGAAATGAACGGACTTGAAGTAGCAAAACATATAAAGACGACGCCGGCACTGGAAGCAACTCAAGTGATGATGATTTCTTCGATGAAACTTTCACAGACAGAATTGACCGACGCATCAGTCGATGCATTTTTGCTGAAGCCGATTCGGAAATCGGATCTATACAATGCACTGACCACTATATTCAATGTGCAAAAGTCTATGATCACTCTTGAAAAAAAACCGGAAGAGAAAAGCATGTTTGTGAAGACACCAAAAGTGTTGCTGGCTGAAGATAATATTGTGAATCAAAAAGTCGCCCTGCGGATGTTTGACCGGCTTCATCTGATTCCGGATGTAGTTGTGAACGGCATTGAAGCGGTGAATGTTGTCACGGCCCGTTCGTACGATCTTGTTTTCATGGATGTACAAATGCCGGATATGGACGGCTTTGAGGCGACGGCTAAAATTCGGGAAAGCGAAGGGACAAACAACCATACAATTATTATTGCCATGACGGCCAACGCCCTGCAGGGAGACCGTGAGCGATGTCTTGAGGCGGGGATGGATGATTATCTTGCTAAACCGATTAAACAGCACGACCTTCAAACGATGATCATAAAATGGAGTTCTTCGTTTGCCTCGATACCTGCGGAAGAACATCTCCTTGTTCCTGATGTGTCGGGTGAAGATGTTATGGATGCACATCGTCTTGATGAACTGAAACAGCTTGGTGATGACATTCTGATGGAAGAATTGGCAAGTGTGTATCTTGATGATGCAGAAGCAACATTGAAGCATATTGGTTCAGCCATAAGCGATAAGAATCTAAAACAATTGGCTGAAGCTGCACACAGATTGAAAGGGAGTTCAAGCAATCTCGGCGCAGCAGGCGTTCAACAAATATGTTTTCAGATAGAACAGCGTGCGAAGCAAGGAACGTGTGAAGGAACAGAGCCGATGTTTCAAGACCTGGAAAAAGCATTTGAT
Source organism: Bacteroidota bacterium (assembly GCA_028749215.1). Taxonomy (GTDB): domain Bacteria; phylum Bacteroidota; class Ignavibacteria; order UBA10030; family UBA8401; genus JAQUOA01. The sequence goes on along the minus strand of JAQUOA010000046.1, from coordinate 5,315 downwards.
AAAACCAAAACATACTTACAGAAAAATTTTCTCTCGCCGTAGCAACCCCCGCAATTTTTTTTGACCCAAAAAATTTTTATATTCATTCGATTAAAATTTAAGCAAAGGATGGATGAATGAAAGGTATTATTCTCGCCGGCGGCTCCGGATCGCGCTTGTATCCGATCACGAAAGTGTACAGTAAACAACTCGCCACTATTTACGATAAGCCGCTGATCTACTACCCGCTTTCCATGCTGATGCTTGGCGGCATTCGAGAGGTGTTGATTATCTCCAACAAAGAAACAATTCCAATGTATCAACAGTTGTTCGGCAACGGCTCGCACGTCGGGATTTCTATTTCGTATGCAGAACAGGCGGCGCCGAACGGCATTGCAGAATCTTTTTTAATCGGCGAAAAATTTATCGGCAGCGACGGCGTGACGCTGATTCTTGGTGATAATATTTTTTATGGAAAATTAGATTTTCTGTACAAAGCGCTTTCCTATAAACATGGGGCAACGATTTTTGGCTACCGTGTGAACGATCCTGAACGGTACGGTATTGTGGAATTTGATAAAAGCGGGAAGGCTGTCTCTATTGAAGAAAAACCGCAGCATCCAAAATCAAATTTTGCCGTTCCCGGTTTGTATATTTACGACAACAGTGTCGTGGGTATTGCAAAATCCATCAAACCGTCGCCGCGCGGCGAACTGGAAATTACCGACGTAAACAATGTGTATCTGAAAAAGAACTCCCTGCAGGTAGAAAAAATTGGACGCGGCGTCGCATGGTTAGACACCGGCACACCCGAAGCCCTGCTGCAAGCTTCCAATTTTTTCGGTGTCATTGAAGACCGTCAAGGATTGAAAGTTGCCTGCATCGAAGAAATTGCGTACCACATGAAATTTATTTCGCGCGAACAGTTTGTGCACTTGATCGCTGGCATTCCGAAATCGCTCTACCGAATCTATCTAGAAAAAATTTTACACGAAGAAGAATAAGTATGGAATGGCATGCATCGCCGCTTGACGGCGTTTTGGTGATACAACCGAAAGTGTTTTCCGATGACCGCGGATATTTTTATGAGGCGTTCAGCGCGCAACAGTATGCAGAAGTATGCGGGACGAGCAATTTCGTTCAAGACAATATTTCTCGCTCGGTGAAGAATACCGTGCGTGGGTTGCATTATCAAATCGGCAAGCAGGCTCAGGGAAAATTGTGTAAAGTAATTTACGGGACCGTGATTGATGTCGCCGTCGATGTTCGCTTTGGGTCGCCGACGTTTGGAAAATATTTTTCGGCCGAGCTTTCCGATAAAAATCATTCACAACTCTGGATCCCGCCCGGTTTTGCACATGGTTTTTCGGTGCTTTCCGACGAAGCGGTCTTTCATTACAAATGCACGGCCTACTATTCCAAAGAGCATGAGCGAGCAATTCGATTCAATGATACCACGCTCAACATCGATTGGAAAGTATCACAACCGATTGTCTCTTCCAAAGACTTGACAGCGCCGCTGTTCAAAGAGATTGCAAAAGATTTTGTGTTGTAGAAAAATAACCGGCATTAAAAATATTACTTCGTTAGTCTCTTTAGCGTTTCCACTACCTGCCCGTAGTATCCTTCTCCGAATAAATTCAAATGATTAAACAGATGATAGAGCTTATATATCTCTATCCGTTTTTGCCAGCCATTATTCAAAGGATACGCTTCGTTGTAAGCGTCATAAAAAGAGGATTCAAATCCGCCAAACAAAAAAGTCATAGCAAGATCAGCTTCACGATGTCCGTAGTACACCGCAGGATCAATAATGGCCGGAGTGTTGTTTTCCAGGCAGAGATAGTTGCCGCTCCATAAATCTCCGTGCAGTAATGCCGGCGGTTCACCATCTACAGGAATTAAATCATCAATTCTTTTCTCAAGCTTATTAAATAACGAACTCAATTCACTATTACTGTAACCATTTTTCTCAGCCAGGTGAAATTGAAATTGCATCCGCTTGTTTAGGTAGAATTCTGTCCATGATTGAGATTGAGGTAAATTCTTTTGCGGCGTTGAGCCAATGTAATTGTTCTCGTAAAAACCAAAAGAAAGCGATGTGTACCGATGCAAAGAGGCAAAAGCTCTTCCGAACTCTTCAAAAAAAATTTTACGATTCGAATATGATGACACCGGAAGGAGTTCGAGTATCAAAATTGAATTACTGACATGAAGAATACCCGGGGTCCTGATCACATTTGCTTTCTGCAATTCCTCAAGCCCGTGTGCTTCTTTCACAAACATATCATCAGATTGCGGATTGGCTTTTACAAAGACATTTCTTCCTTCGGAAAGTTTTGCCTGATATGAAGAAGCGATAGATCCGCCGTGGAGCGGTGACAGCTGAAGAACCCGCAGCCCAAATTCTTCTTCAATTGTTTTCTGAAGGATGGAAGCATCCATAGTGCAAACCGGCTGAATGAAACAAAAAATTATTTTTGCAGCACTTTCAATAACCCGCCACAGCCATCTTCAAGAATATCCAGCACATGCTCAAATTCAGCAGGACCGCCATAATATGGGTCTGGAACTTCAACGGCATCCATTTTTTGACGATAGTCTGTCAGCATAGAAATTTTCTTGCTGTACTTCCGGGAAGTGTCGAACGATTGGAGGTCGTGGTAATTGCTCTTGTCCATCGCGACAATGTAATCGAATTTTTCAAAATCTATTTTCGGATCAAATTGACGGGCATGGCTATTCAAAATGTATCCGCGCTTTGCGGCATGTGACCGCATTCGTGCATCGGGCAATTCGCCGATATGATAACCTGCGGTTCCGGCGGAATCTATTTCAACGGGAAGTCCAGCTGCCAGTTTCTTCATCACACCTTCGGCGGCGGGAGAGCGGCAGATATTTCCTAAGCAGACAAAAAGTATCTTTATTGGTTTCATCAGTGGTATTGAGGAAAAGAATTTTTTTTACGATATGCAAAACTGTTGTTTCATGAACATTACGAGAAGGTTTCAATAACTATCTAAAAACCACATCCGACGGAAAATGAAAATGCTGTAATCGAATAGTCATTGTAATTATCGTTCGATTGATTTCGAAGAAACGCTGCACCAACGGCAATATCGAAGCCGAAGCCATCGTTGATTTCAAAAAATTTAGAGAGTGTAAGTTCAATATTTATTGATGAATCTTTGCGATGGTCCTTTACGATTGCACCGGTAGCGAAATCATAGGCAGGTGTTTCAAATGTTTTTAGTTCAGCTTCTGTTAACGCAGTGAAAAGAATTTTTTTAGGCAAAGTTTGTGTTGCAATGAAACGGACTTCGGGGCCATGGGCATGAAACACATCGTTGTATAAATCTTCGTTAAGTGTTGTCGGCGATATGTTTTGAACCAGCGTCAGCAGTGTCGATTGTGAATTGACACGGTAATTTACTTCAGCTCTGAGCGAACTAGATTCCCAATGTATTTGTGCAAACGTTCCAAGCGTCAGTTGAAAAGTGGAGTTGGTAGCCGGTTTCTTAAGGAGAATTTTTTCGGACTCGGTTGAGTCAAGCGTTGTGAAATATTGCCAGTGCCGTTGGTTTCCATTACCGACCAACGTTGAATCTAAAATGGTTTGGTACGTATATGTTTGTTGTTGCTCAAATAGGCTGGTGTCGTACGTGACTTTGGCAAAATTTTTCAATCCAACGCTGATAAAAGCACCATAATTGATTTTATCGATAAATCCATTGTCAAGCTGTAGAGTCAACACATCAGTAAAGTTTGAGTAGGGCAGCAGATTTGGATACTGCCTGTATTCGCTTTTATTACTCAGTCGAAGAACAGAATTCTCACCGGCTTGCATTCGCAAAGAAGTGTTCAAAGTGAAACCCATATTGTCGAATTCACGATACTCATTTTTATCATGCCGCGCGCTGGTTTGCAGGTCAACATGAAGAAAAATATCAGTGGAATCTTCTTTTGTTTTCTCTACCTCGGTGTATGTTGAATCATCATTTTGTTCTTCGGTGGAAGACGGATTGAGATCCGTTGCAATCGGACGATCTGCCCCGATGCGAAAATCCGACTCCATTACAAAACGATGCTCGTAATAATTTCTCAGTACGAATTGATTGAAGAGCATTGAACCGCCAATGTAGTGCATTTTGAACACCGCTGCATCTGTATCAAATTCATAATTTAATTCAAGGTACGTTTCCAGCGGGTGGTCAGACTGCTGGAGGTAGTTGTACAATGGATTTGAACTTTGTCCATATGTAATGGAGGTGTAACCGTAAAATTGTGAGAACAACGGTTGACACAAACAGGCCAAAAATAAAACGGTATTCCACCGCATGCTCATGGTGTCACTTTTGATGTGGTGTCAAATCTGACCGTCTTATCCCATGTGCGTTTTTCTTTTTTGATGTACTCCTGATAGGCAGCTTTCAACACAATGTAGATCCACAACTGACAGTAGGTAAAGTACATGAGGATGATCAAACCTATTTTCTTGGCGCTGTCTTCATCATCGTACGAAATGGCGAGCATAATTTCAAAAATGAAAAGCACAAACGCCATCACCCAAACAAACGTATATGGACCGGGCAGCGCCATGCTCACAAGATTAGAAACACTCAGGAGAAACAGAATGTCCGAAATAATGATGGCGGCGAAAAATGTGTAGTACAGCGAAAGGGTGTACAAAATATCAAACCCCAGCCGTTTGTTTTTGAATTTCGGGATATGCTTAAAAAATTTTGAAATGACATAGTTATTGCCCCGTACCCACCGCATCCGCTGTTTGATCCATACTTTCCATTCCTGCGGTTCCTGTTCGTACGTAATGGAGTACGGAATGAATTTTATTTTGTATCCCTCTTCATAAATTCTGATGCTTAATTCGGAATCTTCCGTCAATGCTTCTTCATCCCATCCGTTCAACTGTTGAATCAACCATGACCACATGACGAAATTTGTTCCGGGCAATGTTGCCACGTTGTGCATTTGCCAGCGTCCAGCCTGCAGCATTGACTGAAAGCTCAATGTTTCGATATTGATGAACTTCGTCAGCCAGTTATGATTTTTATTGATGGTTCTGAATTTTCCAAGAACGGCTCCCAGTTCAGGATTTGCAATAAGATTGGCCACGAGGTACCGCAAAGCATGTTTATCCGGTGTGTTGTCGGCATCGTAAATGGCAATCACTTCAGCTTGCGCTTGTTTAATACCGAGATTAAGCGCGCGCGATTTTCCTTTACCGCCTTCACCTTTTGGCACGTCGAATAACTGCACCCGTTTATCGCGGGCGGCAAAATCCAAAATGATTTCTTTGGTTCTATCTTGAGAACCGT
>JAQUOA010000242.1 GCA_028749215.1 Bacteroidota bacterium | reverse complement strand
TTGGCAGAATAAACCAAACGATACTCCGCGGGTATTTCTCTAGGAGTGTTTTCAAAAAATGATAAAGAATGATATACGTTACTCGCCGTTCACATTTTAGCGCTTCACATCGGCTTTTCAATCCAAAATTCTCCGATGAAAAAAATGTGGACATGTTTGACAAATGTGCCAACCCCAACGGTCACGGACACAACTATTATTTGGAAGTGTGCATTGCAGGAGAACCGAATCGTGAAACCGGTTATGTTATCGATTTGAAAAAGCTTAAACGAATCATCAACGAACAGTTTGTCGATAAAGTGGATCATAAAAATCTTAATGTCGATGTCGATTTTCTCAGCGGCATTAACCCAACAGCAGAAAATATTGTTATCGCTGCATGGAAGCAGATCGTTCCTCATATTACTGAGGGAACATTGCATTCCATTCGGCTGCATGAAACTGAAAATAATTTTGTCGAATATCGAGGAGAGTGAATTTGTCCGACAGTAAAAAATTAAACCCAGAATTTGAATTAAAATTGGAAAAAATAGTTCACGAAATGCTGCTTGAACTCGGTGAAGATCCGCACCGTGAAGGATTGGCAAAGACTCCTCATCGTGTTGCCAAAGCTCTTCAATTTCTTACCAATGGATACACTGAAAACCTACAAAAAATTGTCAACGGCGCGGTGTTTAAAGAAGATTATCAGGAAATGGTCATTGTAAAAGACATCGATTATTTCTCGATGTGCGAACACCATCTGCTTCCGTTCTATGGAAAAATTCACATTGCGTACATTCCGAATGGAAAAATCATCGGCCTAAGCAAAATTCCACGCATCGTGGATATGTTCGCACGACGATTGCAAGTGCAGGAACGAATGACGAGACAAATTGCCGAAACGCTGAATACCGTTTTAAACCCAGATGGTGTTGCCGTTGTCTGCGAAGGGAAACACATGTGCATGATGATGAGAGGTGTTGAAAAACAGCACTCTCTTGCTACGACCAGTGCGATGACCGGTGTCTTTCAGGAAAACAGCAAAACACGAAACGAATTTCTTACGTTAATTACACATAAACTCTCGTGATTGAACTCGAAAAAAATTATACCCCTGTCATCTGGGTAACAGGTGCGACGAAGGGAATAGGGTTAGCAACTGCCAATGCATTTGCCGCGATCGGCTGCAAAATTATCTTAAGCGGTCGAAATAAAAATCAATTGGAAGTAAATGCAAGACGGATTATTGACCAGGGCGGATTTGCATTGCCGCTTGTCTGCGATGTAACATCGGAAAAAAATGTACGTTCAGCGTATGCCACAATCAATAAAAAAGTAGGCGATGTTGATGTTCTTGTGAACAACGCCGGAGTTTCAATCTTTGAATCATTTGAGAAAACATCAGTCAAAGAATTTGATACCATTGTTGCGACAAATCTTCGAGGTTTTTTCCTTTGCACAAAAGTTGTAATCCCCGCAATGCTGAAACATAAAAAAGGGCACATCATTAATATCCATTCTGTTTCTGCGACAACTCTTTTTTACGATTCGTCCGCCTACTCGGCTGCAAAGGCAGGAGCATTGGCACTTTCGCGATGCCTTCGGCTTGAAGTTCGAAAAAAAGGTGTTCGTGTTGTTGACGTTTTACCCGGTGCGGTCGAAACAGACATGTGGAATAAATCTGTTCGGAAAAAATACCACAGTAAAATGATGCAGCCGGAAGATGTCGCCGACGCGATCGTATCAATATACTGCCAGCCTCAACGGTTGACCACCGATGAAATTGTCCTTCGTCCGGTAGAGGGGGATCTCTAAGCTATGGCGATGAGTTCACTTCAAAGCAAAATTGCAATTGTAACCGGTGCAAGCAAAGGTATTGGCAGAGCGATTGCTTTGATGTTGTCGAAACATGATGTCAACGTCGTGCTTGCGGCGCGAAATGCTGAATCTCTTTTAAAGCTGAAGAAAGAAATTGAAAGAAATGGCGGCACTGCCGCGGCAATTCCGACTGATGTTACATCAGAACAGGCTGTAAAAAATTTGGTTTTTGAAACGGAAAAACAATTTGGAAAAATTGATATTCTGATTAACAATGCCGGTGTAGGTGTGTTTTCAAATGTTGTTGATATGGAAACTGCCGATTATGACGAGATGATGAATGTAAATTTGAAAGGTGTGTTCTTGTGCAGCCGAGCAGTACTGCCGACAATGATGAAGCAGAAGAGCGGAGAAATAATCAATGTTGCATCATTGGCAGGAAAAAATTCTTTTGCCGGAGGTAGTGTCTACGCTGCTACGAAATGGGGGCTGATTGGTTTTGCACGATCGTTGATGCTGGAAGTTCGCGAGCATAACATTCGTGTCGTCACAATATGTCCCGGATCGGTGAATACCAACTTTGCCGATAAAGAGCGGGATGAGCCGTTACTCATTCAGCCGGAAGATGTCGCCGAAACTGTTTTGTTTGCGTTGACCATGCCTGGTCGCGTCAATGTCAGTGAACTAGATATTCGTCCAACAATTAAACCGAGATAAACTTCTACTTTTCGATACCGCTTTAAAACAAAAACATCCTGCAACAAAGTACGATGAAAATTGTGCAGAATGTTTTGAAAGACACTTACATTAATCAATTTCTTGTTGTCTGTCCATGCCTTGATGGCGTTCCATGCCTTCAGAGCGCTGGGATAGAAAACGTCCGCGAGGATGCATCAAGACTTGCTTCCAAATTTTTTGTTGGTCAGCGGTCAACACTTTATTGCAGCTTGACCACGCGTCGAATTGATTCATCGCTCTGGATGCCTGAATGGCTGCGATTTCATTCACCTTCTTTTCGATGAGGGATTTTTCAGGTGAAGGTGCTAACTTAAGTGCCGTGAGATCAAGATGTGCGGTCTCAAGTTTTGCGCGAAGATCGATATCCTTTTTGCGAGTATCAAAATGTACTTTTTGGAATTGCTCTTTTTGGGTATCGGTCAGTTGAAGTTTTTCAATGGTTCGCTGTAGTGCAGCTCTTCTACCTTCGCGAAAATTGTTTCGCGGCTGAGCATTCAGAAAACCAACAAGACAACTTACCATGACGAAGACAAGTAATTTTTTCATTGAAACCTCCATAGAAATTTTATGTGTGTTGTTTACTTGATGAAGTCAATATCTTTGACACGATATCGGCAAAGAAGTTTAACGTTGAATTGCAGGCTCACTTTGAGTATTTTAAGAAGGATAACACTATGAAACACACACTATTTATTTTCACCGTTGCTCTTGCAATTTTTTCTACAGGATGTTTTGTCTACGATCCGACAGCCGATTTTGTGAAGCAGCGGTACACCAACAGCGTCGCATACTTTAATACGTACTACAATGCTCAACGGGCATTTAGTGAAGCCGAAGATGAAGTGTTGACTGCCCAAAAGGATTTTAGAGATAAATCCATCACTGGGTCTGTTAAACAATTTACCATCTCGCAGACTGCTCGCACGAAATTCACTTCGTCAATAGAAAAGAATTCGAAACTGCTTACCTTTTATCCGACGTCGAAATGGGTTGATGATGCATTGCTGATGATTGGGAAAGCGTACTACTACATGGAGGATGATGTAAAAGCCGAGCGCAAGTTTTTAGAATTATTTGTGAAATACCCCGAAAGCAGCTTGCTTGATGAAGGTCAACTTTGGTACGGAAAATGTCTGCTTCGTCAAAAAAAATACACTGAAGGAGTTAAACAATTAGAAAATTTATATGCAAAGCTGCTTCAAACAAATGAAGAAATTGCAGGCCAGGCGTCGTACGAATTAGCCCAATATTATTTTACAATTCAAAATTACGAAAGTGCTAATAAATTTTACTCGCAGGCTCTGCCGCTGATCGGTGATGATGATCAGCGAGCGGAAATTGAATTTCAAAATGGAAAATGCTTTGATGAGTTGGAACAGTTAGATAAAGCCGAGAAGGCATTTGCCAGTGTCAGTGACCATACTGCCAGTTATGGATTATACTTTCAAGCAAAGTTGAGACGAATCAAGACGCTCTCTAAACAAAAAAAATATGATGAA
>JAQUOA010000241.1 GCA_028749215.1 Bacteroidota bacterium | reverse complement strand
TCGAAAAATACTGAAACCGGCCTTATCTTCGGGACGACATTTGATTGTCTAGGGATCCCTCAGGCTTGTTGATTTCAGTTGGTTGTTTCATAAATTATATAACTATTTCTAATATACAAGGGGTCCCTTTGGGATTAGTTCCAGACCGTTAGAGCGCAGAAGAAATATTTCTTTCACTACCATCGCACATAGGAGATCACATGAAACGAGTCACTGGCATCGGCGGCATCTTCTTCAAGGCAAAAGACGCTCCATCACTGCAGGCTTGGTACAAGCGGCACTTGGGAATTGATGTCCAATCCTGGGGCGGAGCCGCCTTCGATTGGACCAACGCCGATGGCAAGCCGGTTGCAGGTACAACTGCCTGGTTAATCGATCCGCAAGAAAGTAATCACTTTGCTCCGAGCACTGCTTCCTTCATGGTCAACTACCGAGTGGACGACCTCCACGCCTTAGTCAAGGTCTTGAAGGAAGAAGGATGCAATGTGCTCGAGAAGATTGACGAATCCGAGTATGGAAAGTTTGCCTGGGTCATAGATCCGGAGGGAAACAAGGTTGAGCTATGGCAGCCGCCTGAAGGCCAATGAGCAGGATCGTTAGTCAAAGATACGAAGAAGCATTAGATGAATATTGGGAAGTATTTATATTAAAGAATAATGAAAGGACAATAGTATGGTTTCACGTATTCAAAAAGAAAAAGCCGAACGGTTCTTGAAATATCATCAAGACAAAGAAATTCTGGTTCTGCTAAACTCGTGGGACATCGGAAGTTCTAAGTTAATAGAAGCAAGCGGCTATAAAGCAATCGCAACAACAAGTATGGGAATAGCTGCTTCTTTAGGGTATCCAGACTGCGAGATAATACAATTGTCAGAGATGATTGAAGTCATTACGGGAATTGTCAATGGAGTACAGGTTCCGGTAACTGTGGATATAGAAGCCGGATATGGAAATAATGTAAATGAAGTAATTGATTCGGTTAAAAAGATCATTGCAACAGGAATTGTTGGAATAAACATTGAAGACAGTATTGAATTAAATCCGGTACTAATTGACGAGATGGAATTTTGTGAAAGAATATCAGCCATTCGTGCATTGTCAGATTCACTGGGCTTTCATTTAGTGATTAATGCAAGGACTGATTCATTTTATACTTCGTCGGGTTCACCGCGGGAAAAATTATCCGAATCAATTAAGCGCGGCAATAAATACCGGGAAGCAGGTGCCGACTGCATATTTGTACAACCTGTAGGGGACAAAGAAACGATTTCAACATTAGTGAAGGAGATTAATGCTCCAATAAATATTCTTTCAAACCCTACGATTGGGACAGGATCTTCCCTCTCCGTGAGTGAACTGCAGGATTTGGGCGTTGCCCGTGTAAGCCTGGGTTCAAGTTTGATGAAAGCAACGTTAGCGTTAATTAAAAAAGTTGCGGACGAACTGTCTGAAAAAGGGACGTACAATATTTTAGTAGATACATTAACACCGCTTCCCGACGCTGTCATGGCCTATAAAATGGCAATAGGATTGAATAAATGAATACTTCGGCCATCAAATTGATCGTGTTTATCGTAGCCACAGGCTTCTTGACATATGTTTCGCGAAAGTCACTTCGCGTTGTTTCTTCTCATGGCTTCTATCGTTTCTTTGCCTGGGAGTCTATCCTGGCATTAATTCTGGTTAACATTTCGGTTTGGTTTTACAACCCGTTTTCAGTTCAACAAATTGCTTCTTGGTTCATATTAACATCTTCCTTGGTTGTGTTGGGTTTAGGTTTCCAACAATTTTACTCGATGGGTCATCCCAGCGACATGCGGCACGATGCGACGCTGTTATCATTGGAAAAAACCACAACACTGGTAACATCCGGCATTTATCATTACATCCGTCATCCGTTGTATGCATCGCTCTTATTCCTGGCATGGGGAGCTTTTGTAAAAGATATCACGTGGTATTCTGTCTGTCTTGCTGCAGCGGCAACAATAAGTTTGGTAGCAACAGCAAAGAATGAAGAGTGTGAATGCATCCGCTATTTTGGCTCGGCATATGAAGAGTATATGACACGCACGAAGATGTTCATACCGTATCTATTTTAAGAAAGGATAAAATTATGCAAACATCTAAGTGCTTACGCGAGTTATGTGTAAGCCGCAAACTTCGATGAAATATAAAATGAAACGAACCTGCCTAATCCTGATTTTCCTTTTTACTTCCTCACTGGTATTTTCACAAAACACAAAAACTTTTTCTGTAAATGGTTTTGTGCAAGATAAAGAGAGCGGCGAAAAATTAATCGGATGTTTTATCTTTGATTCTGCCGTTAAAAAAAGTGTGATGACCAATGCTTTTGGTTACTTTAATCTTACCCTGAATGAAGGCGACAAAAAAATTATTGCTCACTTATTCGGTTACTCCGAAGAGTCCATAAATCTTACCGTAAGTAAAGATACTACCATTGTTATCAAGCTCATTGCCGCACAGCCTTTTAAAATGGGTGAAGTGACTGTTGTTGGTTCCGGTTCCGATGCCAAATTATCACAAGCGCAAATGGGACAAATGACCATGACCAACAAGGACGTTAAATCATTACCTGTATTTTTGGGGGAGCCCGATATTATGCGTTCGCTTCAAATATTGCCCGGCATTCAGGCGGCAAATGAAAGGAGTACAGGAATTAGTGTACGGGGAGGCAGTATTGATCAAAACCTTTTCTTACTTGATGATGCGCCTGTGTTTCAAATTTCCCACCTGATGGGTTTTTTCTCCGCATTTAATAATGATGCTGTAAAAGAGATAAAAATTTACAAGGGGGACATTCCGGCAAATTACGGCGGACGTTTGTCCTCGTTAGTTGATATAAGGCTTAAAGATGGAAACATGCAAAATTATAATGTGGCGGGAGGAGTTGGAATTATTTGTTCCGATTTGAGCGTTGAAGGGCCTCTTGTTAATGACCGTGCTTCTTTTATTGTATCAGCAAAGTATTCATATGTAAGTTTGCTCCTGAAACGCATCACATCTGAAGTTGATTTAGCATTTTACGACCTGCATGTTAAATTCAATGCCATTTTAGATGACGAGAACCGCATTTATATTTCTTCATACATCGGCAGCGACAACGCCACGATAGGCTTAAACGCGGATTATCATAATAACACATTGTCTGCGCGTTGGAATCATGTTTACAATCCAAATCTTTTCAGCAATGTTTCCTTCATCTATAGCAATTACAAATACACAAACGGTTATTCTTCCGAAGACAACAGTTCTCTAGACTATAGCTGGAACTCAGGAATCAAACAATTTACGCTGAAAGCCGAGTATAATTATTATCCCGATAACAATAACACCATTGATTTTGGTGCATCGACGGCGTATAAGGATTTTATGCCCGGTAAATTAGAAGGTAATAGATCAGCCATTGCCAACATTACACAATCAGTCCCCTTCACTAATAGGGTTGTTTCCGAAAAAGGCGTTTTGGATCATGCGTTGTACATTTCAAACCAGCAAAAAATATCTGACGATGTATCTTTTAAATACGGGGTACGGGCAAGCCTCTATCAAAATATCGGCGGGCATTGGGTGTATAATTTAAAGAACTATCAGGTAACCGATTCATTTTATATTGCGGGAAACAAAACCTATGCAAATTCGATTAGCGTCGAACCAAGGCTTGGCATTAATTACAGGGTATCTGAAAATTCATCCTTAAAAGCGAGTTATACATACACAACGCAGCAAGATCAATTGCTGATGAAAACAAATGGCGGAGGGCCTCTCGATATTTGGTTTCCATCAGACAACAATATAAAACCGCAAACTGCATCGCAGTACAGTGCAGGGTATGTACAATATTTTTCAGATAATTTGTTGGAAGCAAGCGTTGAGGGTTACTATAAAGAGATGAACAATATTATTGACTATAAAGACGGTGCAACATTTCTGGACGATAGCTCGCCTTTTACCATTAATAAAACCAGTTATAATTTTGAAGAACAATTGCGGACAGGCAAGGGCTACACCTATGGTGCGGAAC
>JAQUOA010000045.1 GCA_028749215.1 Bacteroidota bacterium | reverse complement strand
GCATTTTCATTTCAAAATATGCTCAAAAGAAGACGACAGAATAAATGAGTTTACTTATCACCCATTCGCTTGATGATATTAAAGCGCCGGTAGAAAATGAATTGAAACAATTTAATTCATTTTTTAAAGATGCTATGCGGTCAAGCGTTTCTCTTGTCGATACCATTGCGCGGTACATTGTAAAACAAAAAGGGAAACGTATCCGCCCTATTGTTGTCTTCTTGGCGGCAAAAACCTGCGGTACAATCAACGAGAGCACCTACCGCGGTGCAACCTTAGTGGAAATTCTTCACACCGCAACCCTTGTGCACGATGATGTTGTCGATGATTCCGATACACGTCGCGGCCTTGCATCGATCAACGCGGTATGGAAAAATAAAATTGCCGTGCTCATGGGGGATTATCTTCTTTCAACCGGATTGATGATTTCCCTGAAACACAACGATGTGTATTTTCTTAAAACGGTCTCAGATTCTGTGCGGCGAATGAGCGAGGGTGAAATTTTGCAGATCCAAAAAAGCCGCGAATTGAATATTGATGAACCGACATATCTCAAAATTATTTCCAACAAGACCGCTTCATTACTTTCAACCTGTTCGGAAATCGGCGCCGCAAGCACAACGGACGATTCTGCACAGCGTTTGTTGATGAAAAATTTCGGCGAGAATGTCGGTATGGCTTTCCAGATCCGTGATGATATTCTTGATTACACATCACGAAAAAGTATTCTTGGAAAACCAATTGGCGGTGACATGAAAGAAAAAAAAATTACTCTCCCGCTCATCCATGCTTTAATCCAAGCCCAAAAAAAGGATTCTCGCCGTGTATTAAAAATCATCAAGAATGGAGCTTCAGGAAAAAATGTTGAATACGTTGTAGATTTTGTTCAACAGAATGGCGGGATACAGTACGCTGAGAAACGGGCAAAAGAATACGGCGACCAGGCACGCGAATGCCTCAAACCATTCGCCGACTCAGATGCAAAGCATTCGCTTGAAGTATTTATTGATTTTGTAATGGAAAGAGAAAAGTAGCAATCAGCGAACTTTTACATCCCCACCTGCAATCACTCTCCTCGCCCTCACAAACCGATTCAAATTGTAATCGCTGAAAATTGGCGAAGCGGGATCAAAGCTATTGACAGCAACTCTACCATTCAAACCAGACGAATGAATAAATTCCCTATTGGCAAGATAAATACCAACGTGAACAATGTGTTCGGGCTTAGTACCATCGGCCTTGGTGCCAAAGAATACCAAATCACCTTTTCTGAGATTCTCAAAATTTTTTCCCGGCTCAACCGCTGCGCCTTCGTTGACCTGCTGGCTTGCATCGCGGTTCAACAATTGTCCATTGAGCAGGAAAACAGTTTTTGTAAACCCGGAACAATCGACCCCTTTTATCGATGTACCTCCCCATAAATATGGAACTCCCATTAAATTTTTCCCGGTTCTTTCAATATTGTCGGCTACTGGATGCAGTGTTGCCCCCCAATCTGCAAAATCAATAGTCGATGATTTTTGAATGTACCCCGCCCGACCGTCAGCCAAACCAACTTTTATCCACTCTCCAGATTTCCCAAAATTTTTAAAGACGTCTCCTCCGGCAACATCGCACACTGGATATGCATTCACCGTCGGCTGCTGCCGTACAACATCGTAGAGTGTTGTCGCAAAAACCTTTTTGGCACTGTTCCACTCATCTGCTTCCTTCGATGTAACACGATGCAGTTGATCTTCGTCGGCCCATCCAAGATATTTATCAGGAGTTTGAATATACGCATAACCGTTCTTTTTCTTCCACAGGCGAACAACGGTCCCCATCAATGTTTGAGATGCAAGTTCGGCACGTTCGGCAGGATCAACCCTCATGTTTGCTACACTGACGGTAATAATGCCCCATGTCTTGTCGCCAAGATTTTCGGACGGCAAAATTTCTACGCTGTCAACAATTTCTTTTTTATCTGCACCAAATTGACCAAGGAGTTCTTTTTTGGCCTCAGAGGATGTCACTTCTCCGCGAACAACGAGAGAACTTCCTTTCTCTACAACAGTAATATTAAAAATAGCCGTTCGTTTGTCCGGTGCATATTTTTTCTGAAGTTCCTTTACATGAGGGTTCACTTTTTCAACTTCAGCTGTTGTTTCAACCTTCGACATTGTTGGTTCCTTCTTTTGGCATCCATTGAATAACAGTGCTATGACGATACAGACAGCAATAAAATTATATTTCATAGAAAATTATTTCGACAGTGACAGAATATGTTCCCACTCTTCATCCGAAACTGGCATCACCGACAATCGGCTTATTGTAACAAGGGGAAACCGGCTAAAATATTTCAGCGATTTGATGAGGGCAAGTGTAACGGGCTTTTTCAATTTTTGATTGGCTTGGATATCGATCACAATCAATTTGGGGTCATGTTGGTGCGGATCCGGATAAGGATCGGAAATAATTGTGGCAAGCCCGACGATTTGTTTTTCATCTCCCGTATGGTAGATCAATACAGTGTCGCCTTTTTTCATGGAACGAATATGTTTCAGGGCAGCATTGTTGGCAACACCGCTCCAGGTCGTCTTTTTGTCTCGGAGAAGATCGTCGTAAGAATAATCTGAGGGTTCTGTTTTAAGAAGAAAATGCTGCATACTTTTTCCATTCAAATGTTCAGCAGAAAAGTAATGGAAATGGCGGGGAAATGCAATACGCAAAAATTTTTAAGAACGGTTATGCGACAGCCAATAACCTTGTTCGTTGTTTTACGGTACTTGTCGCCGCGTCAAAGATTGATGGAGTGAGTGAGTGAGAACGCCGAAGCACCTCATTACCCTTTACCTGAAAAAGATGACATGATCGCTCCGCATTCTTCGAAGGAATGAGTGTGCCGCCGGCATTGAAACATTGAATCTTCCGTCGAACATATTCGTCGCTGTGATGAACATGGCCGTGAAGGACACCTTCAATTTTTGACTGATGAAAAAGCTTCAGCAAACGTTTTTTCTTATGGAGTTTCATGGTAGATGATTCTATTGTCGTCCAAAGACGTTCAAGTTTAGATCGGCAGGCTGTAAAAGATGTTTTGTGAAAATGGTGGTGAATGGCGATAAAAATTCTCTTCCCCTTCAATGTCGAACTTTGTAGAAATGATTCAAGTTGATCGAATTGTTCATCGTCCACCATGCCGTTTGAACCGAGTGGATTTCTAAATGAATCCCACCGTGCAATGGAGTTAATTCCAACAATCGCAATATCACCAAGTATCTTTACAAAAGGAAAAATTGAGTCTCGCGATAAAAACTTTGAGCCATAGAATGTTTCTTTTGTAGATTGATAAAATTCTTTTATCTTTTCTTCGTACTTCGTTGCTTTGCACCACCCCGGAAATTCCAACACATCTTCAGCGGTGTACGGCCCTCCAAATATATCGTGATTTCCAATGATGACGGTTAATTTTTTTGAATCCATCAGATGATACTGTTGTACTATTTCTCGGAATTCTTCAAATTCACTTTTCTTTGCCTGGTTTGTAACATCGCCGGTAATGATGATATGGTCCACTTTTATAAGGAGCAAATGGTCAAGCACAGACCGAAACCAAAGAGATCGGTCTGGAAAGAACTCCGGGCTAAGATGCAAATCAGATAAATGAGCAATCGTAAATTCTTTTTTCACTGTCATTCATTCCTTTAAAATGATGCGCAAATATATCCAGCGGAGTGTATGGCAATGTTATTCAAGGATTAAGTTTGTATTAAATGCATCCAAGTGCACAGAAATGATCTGCAGTATCTATTAACAAATCCTTAACACCTCCTTCATACTGTCATTACTCATCAGCGCTACATTGTTGTGAAAAAGAAAAATAAAGATTATGGAAACTGTACAAATTGGCATCTTAATAATTGACCCTGACCGTTTTCTTGTCTACCGCAATGGATTGGGAATATCGCTGACTAAAACTGAATTTCGCATCCTCTATTTGCTCATGAGTACGAGGGGTAAAGTTCATTCGCGTGAACAGATATCCGAGTATGTTTGGGGAAAAAAGAATTTAGATTTCCCGCGCACGATTGATGTTCATATCAGCAACATCAGAAAAAAAATCGGCAGGGTGAATGAAAAAGAGGTAATTACGGTGTTAAAAGGTGTAGGATATAAATTTAACGATAGTGAGTTGAATTAAAAGCAGCCTATTATTTTATTTTGCACCGTCAGTGTAACTAAACTAATGTGCTGCAAGCTATCTCATTTTTACCAATTTAGAAATTGCATTGGTCTGTTTTTCGCCTTCACGCACAATAATCTTGTAAAGATAGACCCCATTTCCCACTTCATCTCCATCTTTGTCTCGACCATCCCAAAAAATTTTGTTGAAACCTACCCGGCCTGGAGCAGTAATTGTGTGAATTAATCTTCCCGCAACAGTATATATTTTTAGCGTAACTTCGTCTGCGTTAATAGGTCCGGCAATGGTGAATGTAAAATCGGTCGTTTTCGGAAACGGGTTTGGGAAATTATACACATTGAAAAGGTTTAACGTCGATGACACATTGACAAACAAGGTTGTTGTATCAGATGAATTTCCTGACACATCTTTGGCAAATATTTGAATGATATTTTCACCTTCAGCCAAGCTCGGTCTCCAATGCACCTGTGCCTTCTCTGGTGAGGATGTTGTGATTAATTCAGCCCCACCTAAGGTGAAATAAACAGGGTTATTATTGAGGCGAAGTTTAAAACGCGATGTGTCGGCAATCGTTATTGATGAAGGATTGTTATCTGAATAAAGAATTTGAACTTCAGGGTTTTGGCCGACATAGTCGCCATTAACAACATGTTCACCATCAAAAGAAATTTGCAATTCAGGACGAAGCGTATCCGAATGGACGACGATTGGAAAAGAAAAGAAATTATTGTCCTTCAATACTTCCGGCACTAAATTCGCTGAATCAATGGTAATCTGGATGAATCGTCTTCCATAACCAAGTGATGTATTATAAGGAACTAAAAACTCTTTATAGGTTTTTGGATTTAGAGAATCGACTGTTATATCGGCAATTGTTTCTTTATGATTGGTATCCCATAGTGAAGAGGTTCCCACGATAAAATTTTTTGCCGCGACACCGCCAACGTTATAGACCCTAAACTTTATCCATACTTTTTCCCCTTGCATAACGGTGTCGTTGGTATTCAGTTCTTTTCCAAGTTTTCCTATTTCATCACGATAAGTTTTTACCGCTTGGTAATTAGTGCCAAGTTCTGCCAATTGGTCGAAATTTATTTCTATAGAATTAATTGAAGGTGAAATCTGTCCGGGATTTCTTTTTATCGCACCCAAAAATTTTAGAGAGGGATATTGCTGAGCATTGACAGAAGTAAGATTTATTATTGAGTCACTCAATACCGTTGTACCTAACGTATCCCTTGTTTTATCAGGTTTAATGCCAATCATTGTCATAGAAATTGAACCGCTAGAAATATTTGAGTATTTCATTTTAGCATTTTTCCATCGCGCTACAGGACCTATTTCTTCAGTCTCATACGTGCCAGTATTATTCGGGATAATAATTGTCGTGTCAATTTGCACTCTTCCGCCGAACGGTTTGCTGAATTTTTCGGGAACTGTCCCGGGAAGAGAACCCTTTCTGCCAATGAGGGCCCATGAACTTCGAAATACCAAACTGTCTATAAAAATACTTCCCAAAGTTTTAACAGATGTCTTCAGCGCAGCTGTCAAATTTTGTGATCCCTCATCCGATACAGCAATGGCTACGATATAATCTGATGTTAATGTATCAATAAACGTTTTATAACTAGTTGCTACCGCCGTTCCACTGAAAATATCAAAGCGGTAGTATTTTAAAAACTCCAGTGTCGTCGCATTAAACAAGACAACATGATGACCGCGAAGTGTATTTTCAGGCACAAAATTCTGATTGTTTCTTGAAATCACTGCGGTTAATCCATCATTAGCGCCTGCTGAAATAGTCGACAGGACGATTTTTGTTGTATCCAAAGCAATACCGTTATCAGAAATTTTCGTACCGGTTGTTTTAATTTTAGAAAACGAAACGCTGTCATTGAAAAAATAATTATTTTCTTTTCCGACGACATACGAATAGGTAACTCCCTCAAGATTTGAAGCGTCGTACTTTGCTCTCATCCACACCCTTTTCCCACGATACAATGTGTCTAAGGTAAAAGTGGTAAAAAATGTATCATACGGAACCTGATACGTTTGGTTTTGTGTGAATGCACTGTTCAAACTGACATCAACAAAAAAATTTGAAAGCGCCGGTTTCACGGATGGATTGAGAAACAAAATGGTCCCCTGTGTTTGATTTGCAACCGGCGATAATGTTAAGCTTCGAATACTGGTGCTGGCAACGTTGATGGCATATACCACACTGTTGTCATTCTCGTATATTTCATCGTACTTGTTTGCGGGATCTAAAGTCAACAGTATTCTATGCTCGCCGGGTTTCCCTTTCACAAACAATGAGAGAGAGAGAGAATCGGAGAACATTGGAATGACCCGTTTCAGCAAACGAGAATAAATCACGGCTCCCTGATACTCATCTTTGACCAGAATTTCGATCGAATCTCCTATAACTTTTCCCAGATTAAAATAATTTATGTTCACCAACACACTGTCTATCTGCTCGGTTGGCTGCTGAGGGTTGATTGTAATTTGTGCGTTGGTAAAAGAAAAATTCGGTTTCGTTGGTACAGGAAGATGAACGATTGGATCACCGATGATAGAATTTGTCTTTAAAAATAATTTGTACGAATCGGAGGAACTATTTGTCCTAATGAAATCCAATTTTGCTAATCGGTGTGCTTCACCTATGGAAAGTGTCGTATCAGCAAGCAGTCTCTTGTAAAAGAATTGCGGAAACGTAAATGCAGTTGAGGTAAATCCCAATGAAGAATTTCCAATGTAAGCAATTGCTTGTCCTTGAGGATCATTCACAAAAAGTTCAGAGAATGAAAGCACATCCGGCTCTGCATGCTTCGCTGTCGAACATCCGAAATCTGTCACCATCGGATACCTATCGCGCACATTTGCCAGTTGAGAAGCATCGGTAATGCTGTTGTCCCATGTCTGCGTTCCGCTGTGTCCGATGTACGAAATAAAAATTCCACCCTGATCAATGGCACCCTTAATATACTCCGGACTATATGGACCAAAATTAGTTATAGGATTAATGGTTTTGTAAAAATTTGCGCTCTTCCCGCCAATTGGCCGTTGATTGATATAGGTATTGATAATCTGATCATTTGTCCCTTTGGACTGAGCAATTTGCCCGGGGTCGGTAAAATTTCCACCGGCAAAAAAGAGATACCGTTTATTCCAATCGTCAAAGCCCTGAGAGACATACTTTTGATGTTTTGAAAAATAGGATTGAAATTCAGTTAAATTTTTTGCCGGCACCCTCCCGATATTCATCTGCGGTATGGTACCGGTGCTGTCCCAAATAACAAACCATGGATCGCTGACAGGATCGCCAAACGAAGGGACAAAATTGGTAATGACTGGCGCACCAAAATATTTTGTTTTATTCCCGTAAAAATCATAGGTCCCTTTGCCGATCAAAAAAACATACCGAGGTGACGGTAATTGCCAATACACCTGTGTTGATTTGAGAAAATCTCTTATAGGCTCAGGCGCAAAAAAACCATAATTGAACTCATCGTAGATGTCATAAACATTGATTAATTTTGTCGTCACCCCGTACGTAGTTGAAATAAACGAACAATAGCTCGTCGCTAATGATTGAAAATATGGAGGAGTTATTGCAATATAATCCGCTTGATTGTTTGCATCACGCAGATGAACAAACTTCTTCTTATAGAAAATAATCGGTGCGGGAATCTTTTGTTCACTGAGAAGAAAATAAAAATTCCCCGCGGCAACCGTATCAGTAAATCGAAGCGTATCTTCGTTCCGTGCATAATTGGTAATTTTTGTTGCCGTACTATCGCTTGCCTTAAATTTGTAGAGCGACATAGCGGGAGCTGTTGCACCTTTGATTGTTACCACAGACAACACCGGTGTGATAGGATAACGAAATGAGAAATTTAAAGAATCGGTCGATGTTTTTAAATATCGAGGATATTCTAGTTCGTACCAATCTCGAATAACCGTGTTAACTGTATTTGCTGTTGCGAACGAATGGATGTTGACCGTATTTGTTCCATTCTTTAATAGCCCTGATGCAAAATCGGCCTTGAGAACTTTCACATCGTATTTGTTGATAAATCCAGAGTCATATTTTGTCACGTTTGTATTAATTGATAATGCAAGGTCGTGCGCATTTACGTTAATGTTGGAAGAGATATCCTGCAGTTTTACAAATGCACGAGCCGGTTTATTAGGATACATATCAGCAACCGAAAATTGAATCGGCAATATTCCAACATTGAGATTTCCTTCCTGCCATGTTTCGTTTTCTAAATATTCAGGGTCCTCCCTTCTTACTGCACTTCCCTGTGAAGAATAGTCTAACCAGACATTGTTTTCTATGTGGTTAAACTCATCATAATATTTTGTCGTATCCGCCGGAATACCTTGAACTACAACTGTGGTATCAATTCTTTTACCAATAGTATTCCCTCCCCAACTCAACCAGTAGATTGTTGTATCTGAATACCGGTTAAGATATTCATAGTACGGTGTACCATACGGAGCAATTTCACGATACCGTGTATCTCCGTAATTTCTGCGCCCGAGAAATTCTATAAAATCGGCACCAACATAGATTGGTATTTCATTTCCTTTTAAATACATCCGGATGTACTGCGGTGAACCGGTTGGAATGCCGTACGATTGAAGATCGGGAAATGATAACCGATAGATTCCGTCCCTCGCTACTCCAATCTTCAAATACCCTTGCGTATAATCTATCCAGGAATCCGATGGAGGGATGATGTACCCCGGTTTGTTTGCTTGCCAGCCTAATCCATATTTCGTGTTTACAATTAATGGATTGACTTCCTTCATATTCCTTTGTTCACCAAAAGATGTTCCATTGGGAATCGGAGTCTCAACACCAAATTCTTGAACGACTGTAATAGTGTTGTTTGCCATATCGTACTCATAAGGGTACAATGTCAGATGGGCACAGTAACTGTTTCCAATCCACAGGTAGCCGCGCAATATGAATAACGAATGTCGTCGAACATTCATTTTCTCATTATCAGCCTGTGCAGATCGAAGAATTTCAGTATCATATTCAGAGGCCTGTTTATACAGCACCAATGAATCGCCAATGGTATATACTTTAGGGGTAATTTCGGGTCGAGCATTGACAATCAGTTCTCTTTTTAACGCCCTCACGGTAATCGAGGGACGAGAATTTGGCGGCAGGGCAATAAAAATATCTTTTTGAGGAAGCGAAAATGTCCCCTCTTTCGATTCATCCATTGGAAAATCAAATCGCACTGTTCTTTTTCCACCTGTTTCTTGAATTGAGTACGGTGTTCCTGTATTGGCAAATGTCAGCCTATATTTGCCTGAGACAAATTCTTCTTTTTCCAATGTAATTTGGGCAGGTAAAGGAATGGGAAATAATACTAGAACACTGATATTCAAAACAAAAAAGAATAGCAAGGGTTGCAGTTCTTTCCGTTTCCACAATGTCAAAATACATTTGCAGAATATATTCACAAGAAGTCTTGGAAGATCGACTCGTATCTCTCTTTGTCCCGATTTTTTTTTAAATGGCTTTTTCATGAAGTAAGCTTTTGTTTCAATACAATATAACAAAACAACGGAATACTGATAATATACCTTTTCCAAAGTCGCCTTGGTTCTTGAATCAAACGGAAAAACCATTCAAACCCGAAGTTGCGGATAAAAAGGGGCGCCCTGATTTTTTCACCTGAGGCAAAATCAATAAAAGCGCCAACAACTACACACACTGGTACTTCAATCCTGTCACGATATTTTTCCAGCCAGAGTTCTTGTTTTGGATGGCCAAGCCCAATCATTAAAATATCAGAGCGTGATTGATTAATTTGTTCTACAATAGAGAGGTCATGAATATCAAAATAGCCATCATGAACCCCCGATATTTTCATCGTTGGATACTGACCAATGACCTTTAATTTAAGTTTATTTAAAGATTCTATAGTTGAACCTAAGAAAAAAACCCGGAGTTTATTTGAATCAATGAATTGCATTAAGGCGTTATTCAAATCAGAAGCATTTTGAGGTTTGACTTCAAATGCGTTTTTACCGAACAATAATTTTATCGCAATACGCATCCCAATTCCATCGGCGTACAACACGGTGAAGCTTTTGATGGCCCGTTTAAATATTGAATCTTTTTCAGCAGTTACAAATGTATGCGCATTAACATAGGCAAGACTAATTTTCTCACGAGAAGATTTTAACGTTGTATTGATAAAAGAAATTATCTCATCGTATGGGGCAAAAGACAAAGTGATACCATTCATACGATATTTATGGAATGAATTCATCACAAACTATTGTTTCTCTCTGCAGACATTATCGTACACTGAAACAATTTCTTCCACCATTCTTTCCACTTTAAATAATTTCTCAAATTTCCTTTTTGCATTTTCACCCATCCGTCGATTTTCGGCGGGATAATCCAATAAATGCAGGATTGCGGTTGCCAGTGCTTTCGGATCTTTAGGGGGCACCAATACTCCGGTTTCGCCAGCACTAATAAATTCCGGAATACCTCCGACAGAGGTTCCGATATGAATTTTTCCTATGCTTGCAGCCTCTAACATTACAATGCCAAAGCCTTCGCTGTGCTTTGGATTCAAAATCATAAACTCAGAAATATTGAAAAGAGCCTCCACGTTGAACATTTCATCAACAAACATGATATGTTCCCGCAAGCCCAGATAATCCACAAGGTTCTCTAAACGCCCTTTTAATTGGCCAAAACCAAGCAAGACAAACATAACATTTTCTAACTGTTGGTGGGCATATAATATTTTAATTGACCGTATGATCGTTTCGTGGTCCTTTGCCGGAATGAACTGACCAACCGATGCAATGACTCTGGCGTCAGGATTCAATGAAAGTCGAGCAAACGTTTCCCTTTTTTGTTCTTCGTTGTGAATTGCTAATGGATCTATACCATTGTATACTGTGACCACATTTGACGCGATACCGTTGTACTGCGACAGCACCATAGATTTCACGGCATCACTGCAGCAAATTGTGCATTCACCAAAAACAGACAGCAAATGCTTTCCCTTAAAAACATTGTGGTAACTTGTAATATGTTTTGTATTCCCCTTTTGCATCATCGAGAGAAGGAAATGGGAGAACCGTTTATGGGAGTGAATAATATCAAAGTGAGTATCCCTGATTAATTTCGTCAAGGCAAAAAAAGAGGGAATGACACCGAAAAATTTTTTGGAAAAAGAATCTTCTTTCAATAAATATAAAGGAATAAATTGTATCCGTTGATTCAAGAACGTTCGAAATTTACCGTCAGTGGCGGCAACAGTGATAGCTATTCCTTTTTGATGCAACCCGTTTGCCAAATCGACCACATGGCGGGAAATACCACCAGGTAAAAGATCGTCGGTAACGAGTAAAACTTTCATTATTAAATTGACCGGATTAGCACAGCATACTGTTTGCGTAGATAAATATTTTCTTGTGAAAAATAGTTGTAAAAATACAACAATCTAAATTTTATACGGAATTCCTTTAAAAAAAGAAAAACAGTATCAGGCAAATAAGTGAAAAGTAATGCCGCAATAATTCTGGGAGAAATCAAAATAAATAACGCCAATTTCTTCCAATAATGTCGAGCACGTTTTTTATCTCCATAAAAATATTCTCTCCAACCCCTGAAAGCTATCTTTTCTTTTATCTTTAAAATACCAAATTCGGTATCGAGATCTTTGTAATAATTTTCTTGTAATGCATAATGATTCTCATAATTCTGTAATATGTTATTGGTAGAAAGCCTGCCCGAAGTGTATTCAATCAAAAGAAGTATCTTATCTACAATATAAAATTCTGCACTATTTTTAGTTCTTAACCACAGATCATAATCTTCTAAAGGAACATTTTTATATCCCCCAAATGAGAGAATAAATTCTTTATTGTACATGACACTGCTGTGAGCAAAATCAGCATGAAGTGCAAGACGTTTTTTAATTGCATCAGATTTTGTAGAAACGGGAACAGTGTATCTTATTTTTTTATCAAAGACAGCATACCGACACGACACAATAGTATTTTGGGGTAGTTTAACATAATGCTCTAGTTGTTTTTCTAATCGGTCTGGTAAAGATAAATCACCCGCATCCATTCGAACAATTATATTGTACCGCGCTTGTTGCAGACCTGAATTTAAGGTTTCAGTAATGCCTCTGTGTGCAAGTTTAATATATCTAATTCGTGAATCGTAAAAAGATGAAACGATTTCTAGAGTATTATCAGCGGAACCATCATCTAAAATAAGCAACTCGTAATCTTTGTACGTTTGATTGAGCATGCTGTTTATAGATTGGCGAAGGACAGAAGCATCATTATATGTAGGAAGCAGAATCGAAATCATATATGCAGGTTATTCGGATCTATTAAGGAGTCAAACAATTGGTGATATTTTTCTGATACAATAGTGTGTTCATAGTGTCGGACAGTATCATTTGCCGCTAAAACAATTTTTTCTTCTTCATATTTTCCTTCACTTAAGCGAAGCATGGCATCCGCTAATTGCATAACATTCTCATCATCAACCAAAATTGAGTTCTTTGAGTTTAATATATTTTCGTATCCTGTAAATTTTATAGAAATAATAATTTTCCGTAAAGCCATTGTTTCTAATATTGTTAATGGTAAGCCCTCATAACGTGATGTAAAAACGAAAGCGCGCGAGCGTCGAATATAAGGGAAATGATTCTTTGGAGGTAAGAAATGATGCACTCTATCATACAATTTATTTTCATTAATATATTTACTTATTTTTTGATGGTACCAAGGTTCTGATATTCCTCCCACCATAAGTAAATTCCATGATATTTTGTCAATAATCGAAGCAAAAGCTTTTAAAAGTAATAATTGATTTTTTTGAGATGCTATTCTGGCAACATTAATATAATATGGCTCATCAAACCAACCCAGGTTTTCCTCCTTTATCTCTTCGTTAGATTTAGCAATAACATATACCGTATTGATTGGATTGGGTATGATTGTAATTTTATCCTGTGCAATTTCCTTCATCTCGTTCTTGATATTCGTTGTGACAACAACTATATGATCAAATATTAACCGTCTTCCATAGGAAACGGCAGTAAGCATTGTTTTATTTCTGTCAGAGCGAAAACTTCCTGTAGAAGTCAATATTGAATTTTGAATAATTGAAATGAGTTTTATTTTTTTCCTTTTCTTTACGAAAATTTTATCTATTAGTGCCAGTTCAATGAGCGGTATTTCAGAATCAATTTCATATCCGGAAACGATAATATCGAATTCTCTTCTATTTATAAAACTCTTTAAAGCATGGAAGAAATAAATATATTGGTTAAGCCATTTTTGAAGCTTCGATTTTTTTTGCAGAAGATTTGCTGAAACAAAATCTAAGTTCCCATTAAAATCATCTGTAAAGTAGTTTTCAGAATACATTGTGAAAAATGTTACTTTATACCCGTATAAATCAACTAAATTTTGTGCAATACTTACGGCTGCCCTTTCCGCCCCACCTGGTCCTAGAGTAGGAAGCACATACAATAAACGTTTCATAAAACCTCAATATAATCGCTTAGATAATTTGCTAATCCTAAATTGGATTTTTGAGACGAGTGAATAATTGAACAAATGAAGCCGACGCAATTCAAAAAAATATTGTAAGGACATGCCGGTCTTTGGATCAAACTTTTTCATAACTTCTCTAAATGCTTTAATAAATTCGAAACTCCATCCCCGTTTAATCGAACGAGTCCCAAAATATAAAATTGACTGTAGTGCATAAGGTATTATTAACCAAAACGGTAAATCCTCAAGAATAAAATAGAGATTATTCTTAAAAAGTAATATATCTCTTTGCTGACTATATCCCCACGTTCCCGTGAAAGTATGATACGCCATAATTCTAGGGTTAAATAATATTCTCAAATTATTCCTATGGATTTCAGAAGATACAGGTAATTCATGCTGATAAATAAAGTACTTGGCTGGCATAAGGTTGTTTAATTGTATTTTTTTTGCATCGAACACAGCTGCGCAACCCACAAATACCGGGAAATAAACATTGCTATTTTTTTCTTTCGATTGCCAATTTGAAACCCAAATCGAATTTTGAATCAAATCAAATATATTTAGTGCAATACAGGCAACATTTACATTAGTGCTCTTCAAAAATTCTTCTACACAAAGACCAATTGCATTTACGTCCGGATAAGCATTATCATCCAACACCATTACAAATTCTCCTTTGGCAATTTTAAACCCTTCATTCCACCCTGAAATGCCAATGTTAGTTTTTAATTCTATAAGCCGGACGACTGGAAATTCACTTTTAACCATCTCCACAGTCCCATCCGATGAAGCATTGTCAACCACAATCACTTCAATGTTTTTATAATCCTGCTCGTAAACTTTTTGCAATGTTACGCGAAGGTCGTCTCTTCGGTTAAAGGAAAGTATATTGACAGTCACCAAAGGTTGAGTCATAGCCGTTGCGCAATCTCTTCAAATGTTTTTAGCGCCTGCGCAGTTACCTGATCCATGTTGTAATAACGGTACGTCGCCAAACGTCCGACAAAATGGACTGTCTTTAATTTTTTGGCTTCGTCACCGTATAATTTATACAATGTCGCGTTATCGTCATTTGGAATAGGGTAATATGGCTCACCTGATTCTTGAGAATACTCTTTGGCAATAGTCGTCTTCGGATGGTGCTGCCCCGTAATGTGTTTGAATTCGGTAATCCGCGTGTAATCGTAGGTGTTAGGATAGTTCACCTGTGCGACGGGCTGATAAAATTCTTTATTGTGTGTCTCAAATTCAAAACGAAGCGAACGGTATGGGAGTTTCCCGAACATGCATTGAAAATATTCATCAATGGGTCCGGTAAAAATTAACTTGTTGAAAGTGCTGGCCGGGATATCGGTAAAGCTCGTGTGAAGTTCAACTGAAATGAAAGGATGGGTAATC
>JAQUOA010000044.1 GCA_028749215.1 Bacteroidota bacterium | reverse complement strand
AGTGATAAATTTTCTGTTGTCACGGTCGACGGAAATCGGATGGCACCAACTGATGCCAATGAACGTGGCGTTGATTTAAGTACCGTTTCTCAAGGTTCATTGGCAGGAATAGAACTTACAAAAGCATCAACATCTGATAAGGATGCCGATGCCATTGCAGGCAGCGTTAATCTGGTTACGAAAAAAGCTCCATCGACACGGTTAATAAGAATTGAGCCGAGGGGATCTTATAATGCTTTGGATAAATCAGCTGCTCAGTATAATTTTTCTGGAAGATATGGTGAACGATTTTTTGACGACCTGTTCGGGATACAAGTATCTGGCAACCTCGAAAGAATTATAAGAAGCAACGAATCGACCGATTTTAATTACGATCTCACAGGCATCAATAATGGTAATGACTACGAAATCACTTCATTCAGACCTCTCTACACTAATGAAATAAGAAAACGCGGAGGCGGGAGCATCATACTGGATTTTGATACACCCGACGGAGGGCATCTGCTGTTCAACTCAATGTTGAATCAAACCTCGAGAAATTATTTGACATCCAATCGGAATTATACGCAAACAGGACAAGTCATATATGATTATAGGGATAGAGAAACAGAAATAACAACAATTAATTCGTTCCTCCATGGAGAGAATTATCTTGCCGGGTTCAAAGCGAATTGGAATCTTGCTTTTTCTCAGGCAAAGAGAAATGACCCCTTTGACTATGAATTGAATTTGATTGAACCCTCTTTAAGGGATTCGACAGGCAAGACAATTTCAGGAATGGGTAATGTTCCAAAAGAGTATTCTAAAGGCCCTGTTGAAAAGTGGATCCCATTCGCATTGAATAATTTTCAAGCAGCAACCATTGACCATGCGAACGACAATGCTCAAACAAATTTTGATAAGGAAAAAAGCGCATCCCTTGATCTTTCCAAAGAGTATTCTCTCAGTGATGATCTGTCCGGACAAATAAAATTTGGAGGAAAGTTCAGACAAAAATCGAGATACGCATCATTTCATCAAACAAGAGCAAATTATTATCTGAATACATGGCCTGTGTGGACAAAGCAAGAAGATGGCACTATTGTTAGGAAGAATCTTTCAGGAACGCGATTCGAAAATCTAAATTTAACTCAAGGCGGATTGGTGATCTTCTCCAATTTTCTTGACCCTACTCCCGATAATCGCGCGATTTATGGTAAGTATTCCTTGTATCCTTTGATCAATAGAGATGCATTAAAATTATGGAGACAACTTAATATTAACGGTTACTTAGATCAAACCGGAAATGATCCGGAATACAAGAACAACGTTGAAGTCGAGGGCGATGGTTACAGCATTACAGAACGAGTGCTCGCGGGTTATGCAATGAATACACTGAATGTTGGTGCACAAATCTCACTGCTTGCGGGTGTCCGAATTGAAAGCGACGATAATGATTATAGTTCGAAATATACGCCAAAAACTCTTAGTGGATTTCCTTTTCCGACTGGCGAACTAAGAGACACGACCGTTTTTCATAAGGAAAGCGTAGTCCTTCCCAATGTCCACGCGATTATAAGACCATTTGATTTTATGAACGTACGCTTAGCCGGTTATAAGATGTTGGCAAGACCGGATTTTAATCAGCGCCTGCAGAAATTTATCGCAAGTTCAATTACTGGCATTAACACACTCACCGTCGGAAATCCAAATTTGAAAAATGCAGTGGCATGGAATTATGAAATTCAAACTCAATTCTACGGAAATGCGATCGGGCTGTTTTCAGTTTCTGCATTCTACAAGGATATTAAAAGCATGTACCATTCAACAAATGGTGTGCAGATTTCCGGGCAGCGTACGCTTGATAGCCTTGGTGTACCATGGAAAGACCCGTTTGCTAATGATGACGTGAAGTTTAATCTTAATTTCCCTTACAATTCTTTAAAGCCGACACACGTTTGGGGATTTGAAGTTGAGCATCAAATGGATTTTAAATTTCTTCCCGGATACTTAAGCAACATCGTGTTGAGTTATAATCTCACCATCGTACGATCAGAAACTTGGGTCACGTCGTCCAAAGTTGTAACAGACACTATAATCCAACCCCCGTTCCCTTTCCCGACTCCACGGACAAGAATTTTCCTAACTGAAACGAAACAAAAATTAGAAGATCAACCAGAATTCTTCGGTAATGCATCTCTGGGATATGACATCGATGGTTTTTCATTCAGAGTTTCAGTTTTTCATCAGAGCAGCTACAATGCCACATTTTCGTCTAATCAAAGAAGTGACGGAGTTCAGGACGCGTATACTCGCTGGGACTTAGCATTTAAACAAAAGCTCACAGATTTTATTTCCGTCACTTTAAATCTGAATAATATTACCAATACGCAAGAAGGAACGACAACGGCCGACAGATTTCATTCGGATTGGGTTTTACCCAATGTAAACAATAGATATGGTACTACAGCCGATCTAGGCATACGAGTCGAGCTTTAACTACAATTCACAATTACCATTAACCAAATACCGGAGGTTTCGATGAGAAGCATTGTTATTGTTCTAGCTGTAGTTTTGTGCTCTACAGTTTTATCGTATGGGCAGGCTGCGGATGAATTAGTTCTATCGGATTTTGCTGCATCGGGAAAATATCTTAACGATCAAATATCAGGTGACACCACAGCGTTAGGAGCAAGGAATAATCCGAATCGAACGTACGTTCTAAAGCGAAATGGTACTTACCTTGTTGTTAATTCCATTCGGAATAATGCATGGACTTTGAGCATAAAGGCGGAAATCGGAGCTGGGAAAAAACCAGTTGTGTTTGCGTTTAAGAACCCTGGCACAGGAGTTTATGCCGCTCAGCAATTTGACGTGCGTGGAAATTTTTGGCTAAAGAATGTAGCGTTGGTGGGATGGTCTACGATTCCAGCGGATATATCGCTTATGCCTGCACGGATTATCCAGGTCAATGGTGCCGGATTCGATGTTCAGATCGATAGCTGTCTATTCCTTGGTGCGAATGGCGCACTGATACAAGTACCGTCGGCAACTCATATTGTCTCCGTAACAAATACTCTTTTTGCACAATGGGGTAATATTTTCAATTCAGATATCGGCAATGGCAGACCTCTTGATTTTAGAAATACTTCAATTGATACCGTAATCATTAGAAACTGTACTTTCTCCGATGGAACAGATAGAATTGTTCGTCACCATACAAGCGTTGGCGGGCTCAAGTTGTTTGTTTTTGATCATAACACAATTGTGAATTCATTGTCGACGCACGGCTGCCTTGAATTGGGGAAAGTAGGAGTAAAAGTCACGATTACGAATAACTTATTTGTCGATAATTTTGTACTCGGACATGATTCTACTGATGACGTACGATTGGCTGAATTCGGCGATGCAAACGAGAAAGAACCCAATGGCAAGAACAAGATGACCATGGTAAGCACCGTTCCAGATTCTGCAGGGCAAGTTGTTTCAACTGCCTACGTTGTGAGGAACAACTACTATGCCGTCACACCTGCAGTCCAAACGTGGTATAATACAAAGAGTTCTCTTGGAATTGGAAGTTTAATACCACTCACTAACTACATCAACAAAAAACTCGGTGTCGATTCTACAGCCGCATTTAAAAAAGATACTATTGCCTTTACTCTTTCATCCAGAAACTTAGTTCCCTTTGCAACATGGTACTATGATCCTGCGGGTGCAAATAAGAAAAAGGTCAACACCGGTTTTGATGCATCAAAAGATTTTCAACGCTCAGATTGGACTTACTATACAGATACTTTGAATCTGAAATATCCGACAACGAAAGCGGCATATAAAGGGGCAGATGGCGGTCAACCCGCTGGATCTCTTATGTGGTGGAATCTTGCTGTACTTAGTGTAGGAACGTCACAGGGTCAAAATGTTCCTCAAGGATTTTCACTTAATCAAAATTATCCCAATCCATTCAATCCTTCTACTGTTATTAGTTACCAATTACCGTCGAGCAATCATGTTTCATTGAAAGTGTTTAACGTTATTGGAAAAGAGGTTGCAACACTGGTAAACGAAGTGAAGGAAGCCGGAAGTTATGAGGCAACATTTGACGCTTCCAAACTTTCCAGTGGAATTTATTTCTATCAGCTTAAGAGCGGACAATTCAGCTCTGTGAAGAAAATGATGCTGATAAAATAGTATCTCCCGAAATAATAATAAAAAAAAGCCTCTGTAATAATATTACAGAGGCTTTTTTGTTCTGAATTACACGGGAAACGCGTCAGCTATTTCTCACTCTTGCCAAGTTTAACCTGAATCTCTGTTGCAGTATTCAATTGACTGTGAATGTGAACAAAAAGTTTTTTTGTTTTTCCATCATACGAAAATTCTTGTTGCGCCGGAATAGAATTGGTAAGTTTTTTACTTTCGATGATAGCAAAGCCATTTACTTGAACCTTCATCGGTTTTTTTGCAATCCCGTGAATCTCATAAATATAATTTCGTTCATTCAATTTACCAGTAAATGTTCCTTGTGATTCTCCACCTGTAAGAATAAGCATTTGAGCACCATTCACTTTAGTTACTCGTTGAGTGAATGTCGTCTTAGAATATTTTCCTGATTGATACTCGCGTGTTTTACCATCATCTTCATACATCGAATAT
The DNA here is from genome assembly GCA_028749215.1 of Bacteroidota bacterium. Lineage (GTDB taxonomy): Bacteria > Bacteroidota > Ignavibacteria > UBA10030 > UBA8401 > JAQUOA01. Next base: position 10,552 of record JAQUOA010000044.1, on the reverse strand, counting down.
GTTACCTCTTTGTCAAAACTTGGATATATACGAAGCGTCAACGTATCAAGTATGCGTTCATCGGAATAATTCATAAGCGGAGCCATTGGTATAATACTCCCCTCTTTCACGAAGATCGGCATTCGTTCCAACGGCGCTGCAACTGAAACAGTTTTTCCACCTTGCACAATTTCATCTGTCCAGAAATTGACCCACGTTCCTTTTGGGAGATATACATTTTTCGTCCTTTCCCCCGCAGTAACAACCGGCGATACAAGAAATGCATCACCCCACATATATGAAGAACTTTCATTGCCCAATTGTTTATCATTCGGATCGAGCCAGAACAACGGGCGCGCAAATGGCATTCCTGTTTCGTAGTTATTGTGTGCGAGCGAATAGATATATGGAAGAAGTTGATAACGAAGGCTGATAAATTCTCTGCAAATTTTTTCTGCCTCTGCACCAAACATCCATGGTTCAGTTGGATAACCATTGACTGTTTCACCTGCTCCATGAGCTCGTGTAATCGGGCAGAATGTACCAAACTCCATCCAGCGAATGTAGAGTTCAGGAGTGGTAGGCATACGGGCATACCCGCCTATATCGGAATTTTGATATGCAATGCCGGACATTCCCATTCCTAACAAGATCGGCATCTGCACTTGAAGACCAATGAAACTTCGTGCAACATCACCGGACCAAGGCATCACCCCGTATCGTTGACTTCCCGCAAATCCAGATCGTGACACATTCACCACACGCTCATTAGGTCGTAACTCAGTGAAGCCATCGTAAATTGTTTTTGCCCACAACAAATTGTAAATGTTGTGGATCTTTGCTGTGTTTCCAAGATAATGATTCATTTCTTCGGGATGCCGTTCCGGTTCTCCAAGGTCTGTCCAAATTCCCGCTACATATTTTCCGAATGAAACGGGATGTTTACTCCACCACCATTTTCTTGCAGCAGGATTCGTAATATCGAGCAACGTAGAACCACACGTGTAACCACACGACCACCATTTATCCATCAGATATGTTTTTCCTGTGGAATCTTTTGCGAGATATCCGTTAGTATCTGCTTCAGTAAAATTTTTTGACGGCTGAATAATGTACGGTTCAGTAATGAGAATTGTTTTTATTCCTTCGGAAAGGAAATCGGTCACCATTTTTTCGTGGGTAGGCCACAATGATTCGTTCCACGAAACATCTCCCATTTTATCAAACCATTTTAGATCGAGAACGATACCATCGCATGGAATATTTTTTTCACGCATGGTTTGAACAATTGAACGAGTTATTGTTTCATTTTCATAGCGATTCTTTGATTGAATAAAACCAAACACCCATCGCGGAGGCAGCGGTTGCCGTCCGGTAAGCCAAGTGTATTTTTCAAGTTGTTCGGGAATAGTAGAAGCGACAATAACATACAGTGAAAGTTCTCCTCCATCGGCTACATATGAAAACACCGATGTGTCAACAGTTCCAAAATCAAACGTTCCCCTATAGGTATTATCAATATAGATTGCATATCCGCTGCTTGTAGCAATGAAGGGCACATTCAAATTCATTGTTGCAAGCGGGACGGTATAATTTCCAACCTGCGTATTGTAACTCACAAATTTTTGACCTCGTTTGTCGAGAGCCATACATCGCTCACCTGTTCCATAATAATGATCGTGCGCGTTCATTGTAAACCGAAGAACGCGAGATTGATTATTAGTTGAAAGTCCGCCAGACCGTGGTTCAGAAACTAAAGTATTTCCGAGTGAATCTAAAAATGAAATTCGAAGTGGAAATTTTTGAAATCGAACTTGTATGTGCGAAGTTACAACCTTTAGGGCTGAATCAGATTCTGTGACAATAAATTGAACATTGTTGCTCGGTTCTTGAATAACAACAAACGACGAATCAATTTGTGTTTTAGGGGTTGGAAGAAAATCAACACGAACAATTTCATTAGAATAAAACTGTAATCGAACAGCAGAAGAATCCGAATGTACAACAACAGATTTTTTATCAGCTGTATATTTTGAAAAGTTTCCAAGAAATGTCTGAGCGGATACACTGATAAAACCGACAGCGGATAGAACTATGATTCGAAGAGTCATCCTTCTTTTCCTCCAGATGAATTATTATTGACAATTTTTGATTGATGAAATAACAATTGGTTTCGTAACTAAAGTACTCTTTAGAAATACCGAGAGAATATTTTTCTTCTTATTCCACACAATTCCCTCTCGTGCCGCCATTGCTTCCCGTTCTGATTTGTATGTTTTCAATTTTACGCCATTCGCCGCAAGGCAGATTTGTTTTTGAATTCCGTGAAATTCAATTCGCACTGCACGGTTTACAGGTGCATTGGTGAAACTTCCAACTGATGAATCGATTGCCAACGAAAAATCGGACTGTGTGAACGTTATTTTTGTTGTCCGTTTCTCATTGTTTGTCCGATAATGCTCTGTAACTCCATCATCTTCGTATAAATTGAATGAAGCATCACTTCCAGTGTAAACGTGAACTGTTAAACTATCTTTTTTGAGAAAAGCTGTACTTACTGCATAATTTCCCATTGGAATGATTGAACCCGCTTTTATAAAAAGCGGTAACTTTCCTGTCGGCGCTGGATAAGAAATAATTTGGTTTCCTTTTATGATATCATCATTCCAGAAATCATACCAATTCCCTTCGGGAAGCCAAACAGTTACCTTATTACTATCCGAACAATTTGGAGCGACGAGCATTTCATTTCCCCACATATATTGCAGGTCATATTTCCACGCAAGAGAGTCATTTTGATGATCGATCACCATTGCACGCGCAATTGGCATTCCGGATTCGGTGGAGTGATGAGCGTAAGTATAAATGTATGGCATAAGCTTGTAGCGAAGTTCGGAATATACTTTCGCATCTTTTTGAACGATAGGAGGTCTGTCAAGCGGCCATCGCGATTGTCCTATCCCGTGCGGTTTCCAAAACGGAGTGAAGCTGCCAAACGCCATTGACCATTGTCTGTACATATTATCATTCGGTCCGTGATTTTCTTCCCAATTGTTAAACCCTCCTGCATCGTGCCCCCAAAACGGAAAACCGGCGAGTCCTGCAAACTGTAAACCACGAATTTGCATTTTCATTTCATCATATGATGGTTTGATATCGCCGCTCCACAATGTTGCGTATCGCTGCGCGCCGGCGGTCATACCCCGCACCCAAACAAACGGCCTTTTTGTTCCGTTAAAATTTTTATCCCAACCATCTTGCACTAATGATTTTGCAATCAGGAAGAACCAATAATTTTTCATTTCGCGCCAGGTTCTTCCGTTCCCCATCACCATTGATAGCGGTGCTTTTCCCATTTCATCAAACTCATCAATCCAAAATGCATCACCTGGAAAACCTAATGCTGGGTCAACCGATTTTGTCCAAAAAATATTCCAGAACCAATCACGTACTTCCTTTTTTGTAAAATCTGGTGCACTGTCATTAAAATCAATGCTGTCAGGTTGAGGAATGTTGAATGATGGCTTCCATCCTTCGCTGTGTGAAGCAATACATCTATTAAAATCTATCGTCAATATAAGTCCGTTCGATTTTACCCATTGTTCATATTCTTTTGGATCCGGATATCGTCCACGATCCCATTCAAAATATGATATGCATCGTTGCCCGCCGCCAGCTCTCCAGCGATTATCATTGATGATATGATCGAGAGGAAATCCTGCATTGCGATGTGCAATAATTTTTTCTTTCCACCATTTTTCATCAGACGGTGCGGTTGAAGTATGATCATTCCCTTTATCAGAAAGTGCTAAACCAAATGCTGCCTGCGGAAAGAAGCGAGGTCGTCCGGTAAGTTGTGTATAACGGTCAAGGATATTTTTAAATTCGGGACCAAGAATAACAAAATAATCCATTCGTCCTTCGCCCGCGATTGAAAATTCATATTCTCCATTCGCTCCAAATTTAAATGTATTTGGAAATGTGCTATTGAGAAAAACTCCATACCCTTTGCTTGAAAGATAGAACGGAACAAGAAGCGGTGCCTGCTGGCCGTGTTGCGTACCGTAATTTCGTTGAACAACTTCACCTCTCAGATCAATTTGTTTTCCCCTTCCAAAATATCCGTGTCCTAAACCGGCAAAATGTTCAGATGCATCATATGCAAATGATGAATGAATCGTATCTCCATCCCAACAAATGCCGTCACTTTGGTGAAGAAACTCAAAAGCGCTTCCACTTTTTCCAAAAGAAAATCGCAATGCTTTTTTCTCGATTCGTACAGCCAATCCGTCTGATGAATCTGTTGACGCAGTTAACGAGGTGCTGTCCTCTAACAATATGAGCGATCCCGGCCATTGATGTGATTCTACCATTTCGTATCGATCATCTGCAAAAAATTCTTCGCTGTCCCGAACTGCTTGAATACGGATCATATATTTCCCGTACGGAGTTACGCGCAATCGCTCTCCTTGTTGACTTGAGACAATAATACTTTTCCCTTCTCGTTTATGAGATGAGTATTTCCCAAGAATCTCTTTTGCAGTAAGAATAGTGAAAGAAAAAAACAACGAGAGCAGTAAAAGAACGATGTTGCGGCTTTGTACAACTGTGGTATGGTGTGTCATAGATTTTAATTGATTAGTTATGAATTAAAACTCTGAGCTATTCCTAATTCAAGTCCGCGTAATTCTGCTAAACCGCGCAATCTTCCGATTGCTGAATACCCTGGATTTGTTTTTTTATGTAAATCATCCAACATTTGATGTCCGTGATCTGGACGCATTGGAAGATTCTTCTTATTTGACTTCATTACCGTTACAAGTTCTTTTACAACACGGAACATATCAACGCTTCCATCCAAATGATTATCTTCAAAAAAATTCCCTTCTTCATCGCGCCGAATATTCCGTAGATGAACAAAATGGATTCTCTCTGAATATTTTTTCACCATTGCGGGAAGATCATTGTTCGGATCAACACCAAAAGAACCTGTGCAAAAACATAATCCATTTGAACGAGAAGGAATACTTTTTACAAGTTCATCAACATCTTGTTCATTTTTAACGACTCTCGGTAATCCCAATATCTTGAATGGTGGATCATCCGGATGAATTGCCATTACAATGCCGCATTCTTCTGCTACAGGAACAATCTTGCTTAAAAAATATTGTAAATTGTTTCGTAAAATCTTTTCGTCAATAGAATGATATGCTGCAAGTGCATCTCTGAATTGTTGAATGGTATATTCCTCTTCACTCCCCGGTAATCCAGCAATAATATTTTTTTGCAATAGTGCCTTTTCAGATTCACTTATTCGATTGAACAGCTGTTTTGCTTTCTCAACAATTTTTGGAGAGTAATCTTTTTCTGCGTTGAGACGTTGAAGAATAAACAAATCAAACGCAGCAAGTGCGGAAAGATCGAAGCGCAATGCTTTCGAACCATCTTCTACTGTATAACTAAGATCTGTTCGCGTCCAATCCAACACAGGCATAAAATTATAGGTAATAACCTCAATTCCACACTTTGAAAGATTTTGAATTGAAGTAATATAATTTTGAATATACTGCTTAAAATTCCCCTGATGAGTTTTAATCGCTTCGTGTACAGGAATGCTTTCTACAACTTTCCAAGTCATTCCAGATTTTTCAATTTCATTTTTCCGTTTTTGAATCTCATCGATATTCCACACTTCTCCGTTTGGAATATGGTGTAACGCGGTAACTACACCTGAACATCCCGCCTGACGAATATCACTCAGGCCGACCAAATCAGACGGACCAAACCAGCGCATTGTTTGGGTGAAACGATATTGTTCTTTTGAAATACTCATAGAGATATTATTGAATATTGTCTCATATCAAAAATACTTCGTCATGCCGAACTTGTTTCGGCATCTTTTATACCTTAGATGCTGACATTCGTCAGCTTGACGAAATTATTAAACCCCCGAATACGCCGTAAATCCGCCATCAACGGGAAGCACAACACCGGTAACAAACTTTGATAAATCGGATAAAAGGAATAATGCTGCACCTTGAAGCTCGTTGGTTTCGCCAAATCTTCCCATTGGTGTTGCAGCAATAATTTTTTCGGCTCGACTTGACAGTTTTCCAGTTTTTTCATCAATAAGCAAAAAACGATTTTGCGTTGTAATGAAAAAACCAGGAGCAATAGCGTTAACACGAACATTTACTTTTGCAAAATGAACGGCAAGCCATTGCGTAAAATTATTGATCGACGCTTTTGAAGCAGAATATGCCGGAACTTTTGTCAGCGGAGAAAATGATGAGGCGGACGAGATATTGATAATTGATCCGCTTTTTCTGTTCACCATTCCTTTACTAAATTTCATTGTAGGTAACAGTGACCCAATCAAGTTAAGTTCAAATACATCCTTTAACGCTTCCACATCCAATCCAAAAAAATTTTCCTTTGCGTTGGAAAGGTTTTTCTCAGTAATATATTCGGCGGATGTCGTAGCTTTCGGATTGTTCCCTCCTGCACAATTGATCAAAAAATCAATCTCACCAAACTCTTTGATTACTTGCTCTTTTGCTTTATCGAGCGATGTTCCATCCAAAACATCAGCTGATACGGCAATTGCCTTACCTTGCTTAGATTTTGAAAGTCCTGCTAATGCTTTATCACCGGATTCTTTATTTCGGTTTAGTATTGCAACATTCACTCCAACCTGCGTCAATGCTTCGACAATCGCAATACCGATAATACCACTGCCACCCGTAACTACTGCGACCTTATTATTTAGATCATTAAAATTAAAATTGTTCATGTCGCTTTCGTTTTATTTTTTCAATTTATCTTTTGCGGTTTTATAATTGACATACATCCGTGATGCACGTTCAGTCAGAACATCGTATCGCTCCTCGTCAATAGCTTTTTTATCAAGAAGATCGCTTCCAATGCCGACAGCAACTGCACCTGCGGTAATCCATTCACCAACATTGTCAATTGTTACTCCGCCGGTCGGCATCATTTTTATATACGGGAAAGGTCCGGCAATATCTTTGAAATATTTTGGGCCGAGCGATGTCGCTGGAAACACTTTAACTACATCTGCTCCGGCACTCCAAGCAGTAAAGATTTCCGTCGGTGTATAGCAACCGGGCATGCAAGCAATGTCTGCGCTATTACATGTTTTAATGACATCGGTATTGAGAATCGGTGAGACAACAAATGTTGCTCCGGCGTTAATTACCTGTTCCGCAGTCTTAGAATCAGTCACCGTTCCCGCTCCTAAAATAACATCCGAAGAAATTGTCGAAGACAAATCTTTGATCAAACCAACTGCGTTTGGAACAGTCATCGTAATTTCAATTACTTTGACCCCTCCTTGTTTGATCGCATCGACAACTTTGACCAGTTTTTTTGCATCTTGTAATCGGATGACGGCAACAACGCCAAGTTCTGATATTTTCTGTACAGTTTCTTTTCGTGACATAGTTTTATCGTTTAATTCGTGCACTGCCCCCTTTGGCAACGTGTAAAAGTTCATCTAATGTGATCATACTTGAATCGCCGCGAGTTGTCATTAACATTGCTCCGTGAGCTACACCAAGATTAACACATTCTTGAGCCGGTTTCCCTGATAGAAATCCGTATGTAAATCCCGAAGCAAAACCGTCACCACCACCAACACGGTCTTCAATTTCCAATGCGGGCATTTTCATCCCATCGTAGAAATTTCCTTCAGCCCACATTATTGCAGACCAATCATTAATGCCGGCAGATTTAACACTCCGTAGAGTTGTTCCGATAATTTTTATATTTGAAAAATCCTTTACGACTTTGTTCACCATTTGTTTGAATGCAGTCGTATCAATCTGTCCTTTTTCAACATCCACTCCTTCAACTTCATATCCTAAAACTTTTTGAAAATCTTCTTCATTTCCAATCAAACAATCTATATAAGGAACCAAAGGGCGTGTTGTTTCGATTGCCTCTTTACTGCTCCACAATTTTGATCGAAAATTAAGATCGTACGAAACGATTGTTCCTGCTTCATGCGCTGCTTTTACAGCCTCCTTTACAACAATTCGTGTTGATTCTGATAACGCAGAAAAAATTCCACCGGTATGGAACCAACGAACACCTTTTTCAACAAAAAGTTTCTTCCAATCAATTTCTCCCGGTTGAATTCCTGCGGTCGCAGAATGTCCTCTATCATACAGTGTAACTGATGCGCGCGGCCCAAACCCTACTTCGGTAAAGTTCAATCCAATTCTGTCTTTCTTTCCCATGCCATCATATTTTCTTGTTACCGCATAATCAACGTTTATACCGGCAGCACGTGCATGATTTTTTACAATTGCACCTACAGGTGAATCATTTAATCCGCCAATCCATCCTGTACGCAAGCCGAGACGTGAAAGAGCGTAAGAGACATTATATTCTCCACCGCCGACCCACACTTCCAAATTATTAGCAAATTCAATTCGTTGATGCCCAGGAGGACTTAAGCGAACCATGCACTCGCCTAATGAAACAACATCAAACGTTGTTTCTTGTGATGATTTAATTTTTAGTGCCATAACATTATTGAATAGGTTTTTTAAATTAAATATCCTTTACAAGGATTTGTCATGCCAGCGAATACTGGCATCTATTTTCTGGATTCCGGCTTTCGCCGGAATGACATTACAAATAGAAATTCTTAATCTTAACAAACTAAATTTTTACAGGTTCCATTTTAGGCACCAGCAAATGGAAAATTCCTAATGCAAGCAAATACGCCGTTCCGGAAATGATAAATGGGATAAAATAACTCCCTGTCCATTCAAGAATGTAACCTATAAACGGTGCAAAGATCATTCCCCCAATTGAACCTGCCATTCCTCCAAGACCAGTAACAGAAGCAACTGCTTTCTTCGGAAACATATCAGATGCAGTGGTAAAAATATTTGCCGACCATCCTTGATGAGCTGCTGCAGCGATGCCGATCAAAGTTACTGATGTCCAAAGATCGGTCACTTGAGATGCAACGATAATGGAGACAACAAGAAGTGCGGCAATCAACATTGTTGTTTTTCGCGCTTTATTTATTTTCCATCCGCGGTGAATGAAATGCGACGACAGCCATCCTCCTCCAATACTTCCAACACTTGTCATCATATAAATAGCGATGAGTGGTAAACCAAGTCCGGTAATTGTGAGTCCGTATTCTTTATTTAAATATTTAGGAAGCCAATACAGATAGAACCACCAAATTGGATCAGTCATAAATTTTCCCACTACGAACGCCCACGTTTGGCGATAACGTAACAAACTCAGCCAAGGAATTTTTTCGGTTGACGGTTCAGGCGGATCACTGTGAATATAATCAAACTCTGCTTTGGATAAATTTTTCTTGTTCTCGGGTTTATCGTAAATTTTCCACCAAAATAGTATCCAAATAAAACCTAACGCACCGACAACAATAAATGCTTCCTGCCAGCCGTATGTTACTGTCAGCCACGGAACAACTGCGGGAGCAAGGACCGCTCCAATATTCGCGCCTGAATTATAAATTCCTGTCGTTAGAGCTCGTTCTTTTTTAGGAAACCATTCTGCAACTGCTTTCTGCGCCGCCGGAAAATTTCCTGCTTCACTCAATCCAAGACCGAAACGTGCTGAGCCAAATCCAAAGACAGTTGTAACGGCGGCGTGTGCCATTGCCGCGATGCTCCAGCCGGTAATGGAGATAGTATAACCGATCTTCGTTCCGAATTTATCAATGAACCAGCCAAATGAGATCAAACCAATTGCATATGCCGCTTGAAATGCGGTAACGATCCACGCGTACTCGCTTTCGCTCCAACCGATTTCTTTTTGTAATATTGGCGCAAGCAATCCAAGAATTTGACGGTCCATGTAGTTAATGGTTGTCGCCGTAAACAGCAGCGCACAAATAACCCACCGATATCGTCCGGTTGAATATAAATTTGCAACGAAGTTTGCCATAAGATTTACAATTTATACGTTCGTTTTACGAGACCGTTTGTTAATTCAAACATCATGCGCGATGCATCTTCCATATCAATTATTTTTTTTGCAGCAAGTCCGGCAACAAATGTAGTATCAATTCTTCTTGACAAATCATGGCGGGCAGGAATAGATAAAAACGCCCGGGTATCATCATTAAATCCGGAAGTGTTATAAATACTGGCGGTCTCAGTCACCATACTTCTATATCGAAGCATCCCTTCAATGCTGTCATGAAACCACCATGGCGGACCCAATTTCATTGCGGGATAATGACCTGCTAATGGAGCTAATTCGCGGGCATACGTTGATTCGTCAAGCGTAAAAATAACCAATGTTAACCTTGAATCATTACCGTATGCGTTAAGAAGGTTTCTCAGATTAACAGTGAATTCAGTTTTTACAGGAATATCAGAACCTTTATCCCCACCGAATTTATCAAACAACGGTGCGTTGTGATTTCGGAATGAACCGGGATGAATTTGCATGACGAGTCCATCCTCAATGCTCATCCGTGCGAATTCCATCATCATGTGTGATTCAAAAGTTGCAGATTCATTCGGTGCGATAGTTCCGTTTAATGCTTTCTGGA
>JAQUOA010000240.1:1951-4063 GCA_028749215.1 Bacteroidota bacterium | reverse complement strand
CGGTTCATTCGCTCCAACAATCACCCTAACACACGCAAATACTCATCGAGAGATATAATGCCGGCCATTAATTTCTTGGCAGCATCAAAGCGGATAGATTCGAACCCTTTGCGTGCGGCAGTTTCTTTTAATTTTACCGGCGACGCTTGGTTGTAAATAAGATCTTTTAATTCTTCGTCGACCACCAGCACTTCATGGATTGCAGTCCGGCCAAGATGGCCGTCGCCGCCGCACACATCACAACCATGACCGCGGTACAAAACGATTGCCTCACCTAATTGACTTAGTCCGGCCGATGCCAATTGCTGTTCGGTAGGTTTATAACTTTCTTTACAATGCTTACACACGCGACGGACAATTTGCTGATAGATAATTCCATTTAAAGTCGGTGCCAACCATGCCGGCGGAATACCATAATTCATCATTCGTGGAATAGCCGACAAGGCATCACTTGAAAGAATCGTGCTGATGACCATCGTTCCCGTTAACGCGGCTTCTGCAGCGGCCGCCCCTGCTTCGGCATTTTGAATTTCACCAAGGAAAATGAGATCGGGAAGTTGTTTCAACACGGCTCTCATGGAAGATGCATAGTCAAGTTTCTGTTCCGGATCGACCTGCACCTGACTGGCAAACTCCAAGCGATATTCAACAGGGTTTTCAACGGTGATAATATTTTTCTGTGAATCTCTCAACTCATTCAAAATTCCGTAGACCGTGGTACTTTTTCCGCCCCCCGACGCACCGGCTATCATCAAAATGCCACGCGGCCGATTTAAAAGATATCGGACAAGAACAAGGTTTGTGTCGGAAAGGCCGAGATCTTCAATGCTGATGATCTGCGTGCTCTTCTTCAAGATTCGAATGGAGAATCGTTCTCCTTCAACTGTAGGAAGCGTATGGACACGAAGATCGAATGAAAAATTTCCATACTGGGCAGTGTATCGTCCATCCTGGGCTTTCTTCTTTTCAAACATATTCAAGCTGCCGCGCGTGCGCATGACGTTGCACAACGACTCGGTTACTTCTTTGGGCAGCGAAACAACGTGGCTCAACACTCCGTCAATATTGAATCGTACGCGAAATTCTGTTTCCATCGGTTCAAAGTACACATCGGATGCGCCGGATTTTACTGCCCGAATCATTATCTCATCAATCATCACATCGGCATTCGGCATCCGTCCTGCGTGATATATTTCGTACACTTTTTCTTTGGGACGAGAATGCAAATCGAGACTTTCCAATTGGAATTTCGACTGCAGCTGCTGGTACTCACTGGGGTTTTTACTCTCTCCCTGATTGATCACTGAAAGGAAGGCAGATTTTTTTACTACAACCGGAATAATAAATGCCTTCGTGTCTTTCCGCATGTTCTCGACAACATCTTTATACGGAGGCGATGTGAAGGCAACGGTCAATTCAATGCCGCCGCGAATAATAGGAAGTGCATTGAATTTTTTTAGGAAGTCGTCTTTAAGCTGTTTATCGGTAAGAGAAATAATCGCATCGGAGAGCTGAACAAACGGTATGTTGAATTCTTCGGAGATGGCGGTCGAAACAACATCCTCATTCACGCCCAGCGTGTCAATTAAGACATCGATGCAGTTTTTGGGTTCCGTTCCGCCCATGGTACGTTGGAATTTTTCAAGGCGGGTCTTATCCAGTGATCCCTTGGCGAGAAGAAAACGGGCAAGACGAATATCTTCTTCTTTTAACATGCAGTTTACCCGAACAGTTTATCGATTTCATTTTGTGTGACCGAAGAACGCTTCTCCGAACCTTCACTCGTTTTTCGACTCACATCCAATAGTATCTTCAATTCTTTTTCAGAGAACACCGGCGTTGTTGAAATCGGCGTTGAGAATTCTTCGTCAAATGCCGGTGAGACGGCAAATAATTTATTTCCGCAGTGCCGGCAATATTCATTCGTCTGATCATTTTCGGTTTGACATCGAGGACATTTCATGGTTGAATTTCCTCCACTTGTAAAAATTTTTTAATTAATTCAATTACCTTACTTGGCATATACGGCTTCACCAAATAGTGGCTCGCCCCAAATTTTTTGGTTTCCTGAATTATTTCAACACTGGAAACAGCAGAGATCATGACAACAAT
>JAQUOA010000240.1:0-1851 GCA_028749215.1 Bacteroidota bacterium | reverse complement strand
GCAGAATCGTCCACTACAAGTGCTTTCTTCATCATTCTCCGTTTGTCAAATTTCTCCACCAATAGTAACAAGAATTATAAACGGATGCAATGTAATACGATATGCCGGCTCAAAAAAATTTGAGCATGCCCAAGCGGCACGGAGCTTAACTGTAGCAAAAAACTCCTACATTTGTAGAGTTTTTTCTCCTTCTGTCGGGGTTGTGATCTCAAACATTAATGTGATTTTCACTGTTGTGCATTGATCTGTCAATTAATATATTCGTACACCTTGTAATACAATTAACCACACAATAACAACAATGGGAAGAAAAGTATGAAAAGTTACTCAACACTTATGTATGGCATTTTGCTTGTTATGGCAACGCTCTTGTTTGGATGCAGTCACTCAACGTCATCGGGGGGGGCTGCTGGTACAAGCGGATCTGTTGATGCAGCGCTTGTCGGGGTGTGGTTTACTGCTTCGGATTCAACCGGAACAGAAATTAAAAGTGATGGCACCTTTATTCCCCTTACGTTGGATGGAGCTTCTCATCTTATAGCAGCCAGCGTTGGGGGCGCAACATTTTCTATTTCTGCCAGCGGCGGCAATTATACCCTGACAATTAAGGAACCGATACAAGGCACGACACGAGACACGACCATTACACAAAAAGGAACATATACATTAAATGGTAACACTCTCACAACGGTGGCCACGTCTGGAGCAACGGGAACAACCGTCTATACGAAATCTTCTTATGGTGTGAATGTGTTCCAAGGCGGTGGGGGAACTGGCACTGTTGATGCTTTGCTCGTTGGTGTGTGGTTTACGCTAAGTGATACAACGGGCTTTGATATTAAATCAACCGGTGTGACCGATCCATTAACGGTAGATGGCACCGGCAAAATTATCGTTGACACACGATATGCAACTGCTGGAATTTCGTTTAAAGTCCAAACAGCGTCGAATTCTCTAACGCTTTCATTCACTGGAAAAAGCAGATTCACAGGAAATGATACTACGGTCTCCCAAACCGGTACGTATGCTCTTACCAATGCAAACGCAACGCTAACATTAACCTTGGGAGGAGTTACGACTGTTTATTTTAAAACGACTCTCGGAGCAAATGCATTTGGCGGCGGTGGAGGTGGAACCGGTCCCGGCACATTCAACTTTAGCGTCGGCGGAATAAATCATGTCGGTTCAATTGTAGCTCCATCGCTTAATAGCGGAACTTTTTCTGCAACGAGTGTTGATAACGGTATTTCATGCAGCATCACAGTACAAGCCACTGTCGGATCGAAAACCATTGGAACAACTTCAGCAACTCTGGCAGCTTCGTTAGTCGATGGGTCGTATACTGGTACAAGCGGTACAATTAATGTAACTTCGGTTACTGCAACCAATATTAAAGGAACAATCAACGCCGTCATAACAAAAAGCGGAGGCAGTACAACTCAAGCTCTTACCGGCAGCTTTGATATAAATTTTTAGAGACAGTATATTGGCAAAATATTTCGAAAACAAAAAGCCGCTCACAATGCGGCTTTTTGTTTTCTACTAAGGTGCAATTATTTGAAAAAAAATCGTAGCCGCTTCAAACACATCGACCTGCCCCAGAAATTTGACCGCTATTTGGATCATATCAAAAAAATAAAACCTTTGAAAAAATAGTGCACCGCTTAAATATGACAAAAACCCCTTGATTTGTTGACCCCTTTCGCTATCCTCTAACTTGTGATCTTCGATATTCAGACAAGTTACACTGTTGAGTCTTGATCCTTCATATGATATATTGCACCCGTTGTATTAATAGTGACCACACAAATAACAATGGGAGGATATGTTATGAAACGTTACTCACTACTT
>JAQUOA010000239.1 GCA_028749215.1 Bacteroidota bacterium | reverse complement strand
TTTTCACCAACAATGGCTCGCCATCCATCGGTTCCAAATTTTATTGAAGCATTCATATTCTTAAAACTTCAATGAGAATTGAAGAGCCGGCTGGTCGTTAATGACACCCAATGAAACATTGGTATCAATCTCACCTGGATGACAAATCTTATCATGTTGACGCGCTACTTGTTTTCCGCAAAGATATCCAATCACACCGCCGGCAAAAACATCTGACGCCCAGTGAGCATGTTCAATCAATCTGGTAACCCCAACGCCGGAAGCGATCGTATAAGCAATAGGAGCGACCAAAGCGTAGTCGCTGTACTCTTCACTAACAACGGATGCGATAGCAAATGCTGTTGCAGTGTGCCCGGATGGGAATGCATCCCATTGGGCCGGGGTTTCGAATCCCTGTTTAAAATATCCGGTAAACCAATGCCATTCTCCCCCTTGCTGATGAGAAAATTCGTACGACGCACTGGGACGCTCACGGCTGAAAATCATTTTTCCAATTCTCGTCCAAATACCGGAGGTGATGAGCGCTTCAGTAATCAAAAGCGTCGTGTGCTGTGCTCTTTTATCATTCCAAATGATGCTGTAAAGACCAAAAGCCCCTGTTGCAACAATCCCTCGAAACCCGCCAAATTCTGTAAGCTGAGGGCTGGTCCTACGAACAAAACGATAATGTCTATCTAACGGGCTGAACACATTATCAATTTTTTGATCCAGGGTAATGAGTGTAATGGTGACAACAGCACCTCCCCCGATCCACATTGCCTGCTCATTGGAAATCTTAAATGGAGCCTGGGCTTGTTCGGAAAGATTGTTTCCTATATTGGCGAAGAAATTATATTCTTGAACTTGATGGGGTTCTTCATCTACTGTTTTTAAAATTACTACAGAATCGTCTTGAACATTCTGTGAAAAACATTTAGACGAAAATAGAAAAATTGTTATGCTGACGGTGATAATCTTCATGCTACAGTGGCCACTCCAAAGAAATTCCCGGCGTAAATCCTTGCAAAAGAGTAAGACTTGCATTAGGATGCAGCAATGATTGTCTTATGCTTGATCGCTCTTGAGAGTGGCGGCTATTGATGACTTTTGCAAAAGAATAACCGATCGCAATACCTAACGGGTAATCGCTCACCCAGTGAATACCTTGGCCAACCATTGCAACGCCAATGCAGGCAATTGCGGGATAGCCGATGTATGGAATCCAGGTTGCTTCTGGATAATTATCCATTATAACCGTAAGCGTTGCGGTTGCAGTGGCAAGATGTCCTGTCGGGAAAGCATCATATTTTGGGACGTGCTTGATATAATCAATTTGGTTTGGGAACAACACCCATTTCCCGCTCCACGATGTTGCGAGGATTGGCGTTTCTCTTCCGGTGACATGTTTGAGAAGTTGTATCACTGCGCCGCACGTCAATATTACTTCAACAGTTTGTGAAGCGGTCTGCAACGATTTATTGTTATCAGCGACAAATCCATGAATGGCAAATGCACCGGCAATGCCGAATTGAAACCATCCTTGTCCCATGAACTCCGAGTAATCAGAAAATTTTCTAAAGGAATAGTTCTGTTCGTACAATTTCCGTGCGGGAATGTACATCTCATGATCGTAAATAACAAGCAACGTTGTTAACACACCTATACCAGCATAGAATGGAATTCGTTCAGTTCGAAATTCACGTTGATACCAACCTGCCCATGTTCGGGGCATATTGTTAAACGGATCTTTCCAGCTTGGCGTTGACTCTAGTTGCAATGATTGTTGGGTTGTCTGAAAAGATGTATCAAAATTGGTCAGAGCAAAACCCAAAGGTTTTGTGTCGTTGGGTTGTAAAAAGTTCCTTTGACAAACACCTAACGATAATAATAAAATAAGCGACGCTGATATTTTCAATATACTATTCATACATGAACCAATACCACATTATTCCGTTGTTTCCGATTCTGAAAAATTTTCATTTACTATTTTAATCGCTTCAAGATAATGATTTGAAGGGACAAAGATTTTAATCGGATATTTAAAAATCGTTCTGCCAAGCGCATTATCAATAAATCCATCAGCAAGCGTGGCAATATTTCCCGTGTTTCTTCGGTTGGTTGTAATACCGGCACTTTCTAACTTTCCGTGAATAATTTCGGCTTCGATATAATCAGAAGATTTAAAAACAAGTGCCCATCCTTCAGAGACTTCAACCGCCGCATGATCAGAACAAAGATATCGTCCATTCTTTTTCGTCAAGCATTTCTCACAGAACAATTGATGACAGATCACGCAAACACCTGCAGCAACACCGGTTGGATGGTTCGTGCAGGAATACTGATCTTCCGCAAACAATGTCCCGCAATGTGGGCAGTAGTCCGAATCAAACTCATACTTGCCGTTGCAATTTTCGCACTCTTCCAATCCTGCATTCACATCATCGGGAAGTTGATCAACAAGCGGAATTTGGCAATCGGCACAAATTTCAGCTTCATCGGTATATTCTGTTTTACAGTTTGGACAGAATTGCATAATAGTATCCGCAACCATTTGGCGAAGCCATCCCTTAGGGAAAGGTCGCGCCTATAAGCTAGACGTTAAATCTAAAATGACAAATGTCTCCATCTTCCATCACATAATCTCTCCCTTCAACATGGAGCAAACCAGCTTCCTTAACGGCGTGTTCGGTTTTCAATCGAAATAAATCTTCGCACTTCATAATTTCCGCGCGAATAAATCCTTTTTCAAAATCGGTATGAATTACACCGGCAGCTTCGGGAGCAAAAGCACCCCTTCTCACTGTCCACGCATGAACCTCTTTGGGCCCTGCAGTAAAGAATGTAATCAAGTGCAACAAATCCATTCCTTCTCGAACTACTTTTTGCAAACCGGATTCTTTCAAACCAAGCCCTTCCAAAAATCCTGCACGCTCTTCAACAGGAAGTTCTGCAACTTCAGCTTCCACCGCCGCACTGACAACAACCACCTTTGCTCCCTCTTTTGCAGCAATCTCTTTCACTTGTTCGATGTATTGATTGCCAGCGTTAATTTCCTTTTCATGGACATTACATACGTACATCACCGGTTTATTAGTAAGCAGATGCATATCGCGGAGCCATAGTTTTTCTTCTTCGTTATGAGCTTCAATATATCGAGCTAAACGGCCGGTCAACAGATGATTCTTTAGCTTCAGACAAAAGTCAGCTTCAGGTTTAAATTTTTTATCACTCTTTGCCCGGCGTTCCGCGTCGGATATTTTCTTTTCAACCGTATCCAAATCTTTTAAAATCAATTCCGTTTCAATCACTTCAATGTCACGCTTCGGATTGACGCTTCCGTCCACGTGAACAACATTGGGATCATCAAAACATCGAACAACGTGCGCAATGGCATCCACATCTCGGATGTGTGACAAGAATTGGTTGCCAAGACCTTCCCCCTTGCTGGCACCTTTTACTAATCCGGCGATGTCAACAAATTCTATGGACGATGGAACGATTTTTGGTGAACTATAGATTTGAACAAGCTTATCGATACGGTTATCAGCAACAAGAACAACACCAACATTCGGCTCAATGGTGCAGAAAGGATAGTTTGCTGCCTCTGCACCAGCAGCCGTGATAGCATTAAAGAGCGTTGATTTACCAACGTTTGGTAATCCTACAATACCGCAATTAAAACCCATTTTAGAAGTATGAAAAATGTCAGCCAGTCCAAAGGACCACTTCGTGGAGGCTGATGCGCCGAGCATCTGGCGCCCAAGTGTGCCTTTGGCGTAAATTATGAAGGATGAGTTACTGTTAAAGATACGGAAAAAGAGGCGGGTTTCAAAAATTGGCTGTGAAATAATTTGTAAAAATAAGTTGCATAATTATTCATTGTACTGTATATTTATACATTCACAGTAAACGACATAAAACATGAAATCAGTATCAATTATCGGCGCATCGGGTTATTCTGGAGCAGAGCTCCTTTCTGTTCTTTTGCACCACTCGAACATTAAGGTATCAAAAGTATTTGCAAATTCTTCTGCTGGCAAACGCGTTGATGAACTCTATCCAAAATTTAGATCGACGTCTATCGGCA
>JAQUOA010000043.1 GCA_028749215.1 Bacteroidota bacterium | reverse complement strand
GTCATGTACCAATCCGGAACATCGCCGGTGTCTGTTTTTTGAAGTGGTTGTGACCCGCCACATCCAACCATCACTGCCGCAAATATTGCCAGTGTAAAAATTAAATACAGTGTACGCATAGATAACCTCCTACGTGATTGTGGATGAAATGAACTTCTCGTTGATTTATGAAATTTCTTTCTTGCCATTTTACAACACCGCCAATATAGATAGTTTCAAATGCAAAAGAAAGACAGTGACCTTACATAATTGTTACCGTTTTGATACAGCGCACGGGCGTATTTACTGCCGATTATATCGGTTTTCTACGTAACGCCGAATAACGAAACGGTGAATTTTCACTCAGGCTCTTCATCGCTTTAAATGAAAGCCCAAGTCCAATGACCAGCGACGCCAACGCACCAAGTGCCAGGAATTCAATATTCTCAATCGATAGAAAAAAGTCATATGAACCGTGGAACAGTGTTGCAGTCATAATGCCCAACACCAAATGCGATTTTTTATGATTATTGAATTTAGCCAAACCAACAAAATATCCCATGAGAACGGCAAAAGATGCATGCGCAGGCACTGCTGTAAAAATGCGCACGATAGCTATCGGCATGCCACCATTCATGACGTACACAATATTTTCAGATGTTGCAAAGCCCATTGAAACCATCACAGCGTACGTAATACCGTCAAACGGTTCATTAAAATCTTTTTTAGGATACGCTAAAATATACAGGCAAATAAATTTTAGAAATTCTTCGGTAAACCCTACGCAAAGGAAATTTTTTATCGCCGTATGAAAAACTGAATCGTTCAATAACCAAAAATGATCTAATGACATTTCAATGAGCGCCGCCGGGACAACAAAAAAGAATCCTCCGATAAAAACGGTCACCAACAACGCAAGCGGTTCTTTTTCATAGCGGTCTCGGAAATACACATACAGTGCTACGGCAATTCCCGGCGCAACAGCAAGGCCAAGCAGCGAAAGTATCATCTATTTTTTAAGCTGTTCCAAAATTTTCGGAATCACTTTCTTTTGAAGGTCCGCCGCAATCTCGTCATACGCCTTCATGCCCGCTTTTTCAAAATTGATGCTGACACCTTTCACATTGTTGAATGCGGTTTTATACACTTCTTCGCCGGACGTTAAATCCACGACAGAAATATTGGCATCCACATATGCGGTGTATAAACCGCCATACTCTCCTCCATCGCGTCCGTTTGCTTTTATAGAAACCATCAAATTTGCTTTCGAAGGATCGTCAACAAAACTAAATCCTTGCGACGATAATGAGTTTTTCAGCATCGGTTCAATGCGCGGAAGCGCCAGCTTATTTCCAAAAAGCATCTCCTCCGTCTCGAACATGATGGAAAGTGATACCACGTTTAAAGTAAAACGTGCGTTGGGAAGCGTGAAGCTTTTCACTAATGTTTCAATGAGAGGTGAAACATTTTGCCCGAGCAAAGCAGCAGGCGATGCTTCAACACGGATCAGCTGCAATTTATCCGTTGCTGTTACCTTAGCCACTTGTGTTGAAGCAATACCGTTTTTGTCAGATTTTGACTGCGCAATAATATCACCGCCGCCGCGCATAAAAAAATATTTTACGGGAAAATTTAGAATGGGTTCTGATGATGCGCTGTTCACGACCGCTACTTCCAACGGCTGACGGAGAGGCTTGCCAACCTGTGCGTCAATTTTTGGATTTCGAGGTTTCAACTCCACACGATTTAAAAGGGACTGAAGCGAAGAGAAAATTTCATTGCTTAAAAATATTTTCTGTCCTTCATAGGCTACCTCCATTGTCTCCCCAAGATGTTTCTCAATTGCGGAAAGTGCCTGCATGTACGATTGAAGAGCATCTGAAAGAAGATTCGCTTTCTCGGAATTTTTTGCCTTTGTGTAAAAGTCTAACGCCAACGTGGTTGCCTTGCGGAGCTTTTCTTCTTTGATGCGTTTGTATTCTTCGATAGACAATCGGTAGTAAACCCAATAATTGTCCTCATCGCTCCATGTCTCCACAGTTTCGACACCTTCCAATTCTGCTTTGGTTGAAGTCTTCACCGCTGTTTGATACTCTTGGCTAAGTTCTCCCATCTTCTCTGAAAGTTTACTCATCTGCTCAGCGTCGATGGAAACAATAATTTGCTGAGCAATATCATTCAGCGCAGCATCTTTTGCTCGTTGAGCATACTCTTGTTGTGACCCGGATTTAGGAGCTGAACCGATTCCGTGATAATAACCAAATGTGGCAGGATGTTTTTCAACCCACACCGGTTTTTTACCCTGAGCAACAGCAAAAGTAAATATGAAAATTTGGATCAGCAGAATATGGATAAATTTTTTCATAGGAATGATTAGGGTTGTGAGCAATATATAATTACGTGGCGGTAATGTGAGGAAATTTTTCTTCATTGTCATCTATGAAAACAAAGAAAAGACTGTGGTGAGGCAATACAAAGAGAGTGTTATCCTTTGCTGTTTTTATCTTCCCAGTGGAAAAGATGAAGCATTCTGTGTATTGCGGGTGCAACAATAAGACCGGCAGCGATAATGAAAACCAATCCGGCAAACAAGGCGTACATTCCAGCAAATAATTTTCCGCCGTCGGTTTGTGGTGATTCGACCGGCCCCATACCTCCAAGCAACATGGATGCATTAAGAAAAGCGTCAAGCCATGGTAATCCTTCATAATGGTGATAGCCAAACATTCCAATAAATAAGGCACCAGCAATCATTGCTAACGAGCCAAAAAAATGCTTCAGCATTCTGATGGCAAAATGATGTCGAGCTATTGGTTTTTGATGCCGATGTTCGTACACAGGCTGATTCCTTCCTTACGGTGATAACCGGGCAATTTTCCAGTTTCCATTTTCTTGTTTGTACCACACTCGGTCGTGTAATCTGTTCGGCCTTCCCTGCCAGTACTCAAACTCTTCCGGAATTACTCTGTATCCACCCCAAAACGGAGGGAGCGGAATTTGCCCGTTCTGGAATTTCTTTTTCATGGAGGCAAATGTCATTTCCAAAACATCGCGCGCTGAGACGACACTGCTTTGCATTGACGCCCAAGCGCCAAGCTGGCTTTCCATTGGGCGTGAGTGAAAGTACTCAAGTGATTCCTTCAACGAAATCTTTTCTACTCGTCCGGTAATTCGAACCTGCCGCTCGAGCGGTTCCCAAAAAAACAACAGCGCCGCCTGCGGATTTTCTTTGAGATCTTTTGCCTTGTTGCTGTCGTAGTTGCTGAAAAATATAAATCCCCGTTCATCAAATTCTTTTAGTAACACTGTTCGGGCAGAAGGACGGCCTTGTTTGTCTGCAGTTGCAAGCGTCATTGCTGTTACTTCAGGAATGTTTGATTTGACTGCTTCTTCAAACCATTTTTCAAATTGCGTAATAGGATTTTTATCGACTTCTTTTTCGTCGAGCGTTCCCTTTTTGTATTCCTGTCTAAGGTCGTATAGTTTATGTTCCATGGCCGCATAAATATAACAAAAATTGTCACCTTTAAAAACAGAAAACTTCCGAAGCTTTTGCAGCTTCGGAAGTTTTTTATGATGTACTCTATTTACTCTTATCAGGGAAAGGCGGCGGTGGCGGTAACTTCACCGGATTCTTTTTCATCTCCTCTTTGATCACCTCAATTGCTTTGTTCAACTGATCATCAATCCCTTCATATTCGTGCGTAGGATCGTTATCAACCAAAATGTCAGGATCGACGCCGTGCCCTTCCATAATCCAGCTTGTTCCTTCATTGTCGTAACGCGAAAATTCAGGACGATTCATATATCCGCCATCCAACAAAGGCAGTGTTCCGCGAATTCCTGTCACACCTCCCCACGATCGTTTGCCGATGAGTTTTCCAAGATTATATTTTCTGAAACGGTACGGGAAAATATCCCCATCCGATGCGGAAAACTCATCCAACAATAAAACTTTAGGACCAAGATGCATCCCGTCAGGATTTGGAGTTTGAATTGAATTGCGCACATAGTTAATCATCGCCATTTGGCGTGTGAGCCGTTCGGCAATTTGTCCCGAAACATTTCCTCCGCCGTTGCCGCGATCGTCAATGATTAAAGCTTCCTTTCGAAGCTGCGGATAAAAATGTTTTGCAAACTCATTCAATCCGTTCGCGCCCATGTCGGGGATGTGAATGTAGCCGACTTTTCCATCGGTTGCTTTGCTAACGGTGGCAATATTTTTTTCAACCCAATTATAATAGTACAACGAAGCTTCACTGCCGATTGGAATAACAACAGCTTCGCGGGAACCTGATTCTTTTGGAGAAGAATTGACTTTGAGTTTTACTTGTTTCCCCGCTGTACCGACGAGTGCTTCGTATATATCATTCATTGCATTCGTAGGTTTCCCATCAACGGAAATGATATAATCTCCCTCTTTCACATCAACGCCAATTTCCGTTAGAGGAGAACGCAAGCCGCCGTCCCAATTTTGTCCTTTCAGAATTTTTGCAATCCGATAATATTTTGATGAAGCGTCTCGTTCAAGTTTTGCACCAAGCAACCCGAGCTTGATCCGTTCTGCTTTTGGATAGTCTCCGCCTCCGACATAAGCATGACCGATGTTCAATTCAGAAATCATTTCACCAATCACGTACGTTAAATCAATGCGGTGATTGACGTAAGGAAGTAATTGAGCGTATCGATCGTGCATTTTCTTCCAATCAACTCCGTGCATTGTGGGTATAAAGAAATAGTCCCGCATTTGTCGCCAGCATTCGTTAAAGATTTGACTCCATTCTGCGCGGCGGTCAAGTTTCATCTTCATGTCTGAAAGATTTAATTTATCCTTCATCTCAATCTTACTTGTCGGCAGATCGATGATAGCGAATGCACCGTCCGCTCCGACAATCATCTTTTTAGCGTCAGCTGAAATTTCAAAGCCATTGATGTCGCCAAGTTCCGTCTCTTTTTGTTTGTCGAGTTCATAGACAAATAATTTTGCCTTGCTATCTTTGCTTCCATTGCGGATATAATAGACTTTGTCTCCAACAATATTGAGATCCCGATAATTTGCACTGCTTATTGGCAAACTTTGAATTCGCTGCGTAAGCCCTTCACCATCAATTTTGACAACAACGCTTTTTGGTTCATCTTTCTTTTTTTCTTTGTCGGATGTTTTTGCATCGTCTGGTTTCTTTTCATCCTTCAATTTTACTTCGTCGCTCTTCGGTTCAAACGGTGATTTTGTGTCTTTGGCGAGAGCTACAAAATAAATCTTCGACATATCCTGATAGATATGATTAAATTCTGTTTGTCCGTACGTTGGGGCAAATGACCTTGCGGAAACGAAAAATAAAAATTTTCCGTCCGAACTAAATGCCGGCGTGTTGGAATCGTACCACCCTTCCGTTGCCTCGACAGTCTGTTTTCCTTCTACAGAATATATTTTTATCACGTTTTGGCGATCATCTTCAGGGCTTGTATAAGCAATCCACTTGCTGTCGGGAGACCAAACATAATCTGTATATTCCCAAATTTTAGATTCTGCAACTTGCGTTACATTTTTTGATTCAACATCAACGTACAACAACCGTTGCTTTCGATCTGACCACATAATTTTTTTACTATCAGGCGACCAGACCGGCTGATACTTATAGTTATCGCTGTTCTTAGTAAGTTGAATCGGTTCGCCCAAACCATCTTGTGATTGGATATAAATTTCATCTTCACCCGTTGCATCGGAGATGTATGAAATCCATTTTCCGTCGGGTGACCATTTTGAATTACGCTCGTGCACGCCCGATGTATTCGTAAGATTTCTCGTATTTCCGTATTTCGCAGGCACCGTAAAGAGTTCTCCACGTGCACCAAAAAGTGCGCGATTGCCGTCGGGTGAAATTTCAAAATTGGTGATATTCTTGCTAACGTCCACGATTCCTGGGCGGCTGTTGTCAAAATCTTCATTGATCTGGATGGAAATCTTTTGCTCCTTTTCCGATTTCAGATCGAAGCGATAGATAAAGCCGCCGTTCTCAAAAACAATGGCATCATTTCCAAGCGACGGAAATTTTATATCGAACTCGTTGAAGAATGTGAGCTGTTTGGTTTCTTTGGTCGCAAGATCGTACGAATACAAATTCAATTTTTTATTTTTGTCCCTCCCGTCGCGATCGGAAATAAAATAAATTTTATTTCCTGACCACATCGGAAAAATATCCTGCGCCGGATCGTTGGTAATATTCTCATGCTTCTTTGTTGTAAAGTCATAGACCCAGATATCGTCCGCCTGACCGCCGCGATATCGTTTCCATGTTCTGAATTCTCTGAAAACTCTATTATATGCTAATTTTTTCCCGTCAGGTGAAAAAGAACAGAATCCGCCTCGCGGCAGTGGAAGTTGTTCCGGTATCCCTCCGTCAACCGATGCATAAAATAGCTCACCTTTAAAATCATTGAACTCAATTCTACGTGAGCGGTATACGATAGTAGAATTATCTTTCCATGTCATCACAATATTATTCGGGCCCATCCGATCTGAAACATCATCGCGATCGAGCGTTGCAGTGTAGGTCAATCGTTTTGGAATTCCACCGTCAGCAGGCATCACATACACTTCTGTGTTTCCATCATACTGCCCGGTAAATGCAATTTGTTTTCCGTCAGGAGAAAAGCGGGCAAATATTTCCACACCGATATCGCTGGTCAATTTCCGCGCAACACCGCCGGAAGTCGAAACGGTATATAAATCTCCCGCGTACGTAAAGACAACTTTGTCATTGTAGATTGTCGGAAAGCGAAGGAGGCGCGCTTCATTTTGTGCGAACGTAAAACCGAACAGTGCAAAAAAGAGAACAAAGATTTTTTTCATGGATTCCTCGCAGAAGGTGTTAAAGAGACGGATTGTAAGTTATAAATGCTAATATCAATTACTAAAGAGTACTCAGCACAGCTGATGATTTTTCCTTATCTAAACTTAATACTTGGCCCCAAAATAAAAACAAAAATGAGCATGACAATACCGCCGGCAATCATCCACGCGTAATTTTTTGCAATTCCCATCGGCTTAGTTGTTGTTGTCACCATTTTTGGATTGTGAAGAAATTGCATGCCCCAAAGAAGTCCGGAGGTTCCTCCGAACGTTGCAGGGATTGCCGAGCTTGCGACAAGCATAAAACCAAGAGGATTCAAAATTCCGGAAACGAAATGTAAAATTCCGCCGGTAAAATATGATATGAATGCCAGAGTTTTTGCTCTTTGAAAACGAACAGTGCGATCATTCCCAATAAACGGATCAAAAGATTTGAATATAAATTTTACCGACCACCAATACGACAATCCTCCCGCAATCGCTAAAACAATTCGCCACGCCCAAGAATATTGAAGTCCGTTCACAACAACAGCCCAATCACCAATTCCTGCAACTCCCGAGAAAAGAAAATATCCTGTTGCTTGAAGAAGATTGACTGCCGTGAAAAGTATCAAAGCAAATTTGATATTCGGGGATTGTATTTTTGCAGTTCGAGAAATGCCAAAAGCAATAAGCGCCGCGAAAAAATTAACGATCGTTCCGGCCGACGCGATAAATCTGTTTGTCCACTCCGGAAGCCCCGTGGTATCTCCGTCAAAATAAACTGACGAAAGAGCAAGCGGCTTACCTCCAACAATCACACACGCCAAACCGTGTCCTGCACCTTCGTGAAGCATGTTGCTAAACGCATAAATAACAATGGCGATAGCAGAAACTGTGGGCACGTGGAACGATTCAACATTGTTTTGTTTGTTCATACCGCTCCCTTTAAAGTGAAGACACTACTTTTGCGTCTAGAAGTAACATTGCATTCTTTGAGACATGGGTTTTTACAACCTTCAGAAGGTTCGTAAACGATGGGGTGTGAAAGAATAACACAAAAAAAATGAAACCTCAAGTAACAATTGTAAAATCTATTCCCCACTCACGAATCACATCAACTGTGATTGACATACAACGAATTCAAGGCATTTTAGGCACAAACAATCACCTTGCTATTAACAGCGAAGTGGTTTACTTTAGTGCCAAATTCTGTACCGTAGGTTGTGCAGATTAACCAATACATAACAATATTCAGGGAGGTAGCATGAAAAAAGTTCTTATAGGTGCAGCCGCTGTATTTGTTGCCATGATGGTTTTTGATTTTATCGTTCATGGAGTCTTACTCGCATCTGCATATAAGGAAACTGCCAGTCTTTGGCGTCCTGATATGCAATCGATGATGTGGATTTACTGGGTTATTGGATTGGTTGGTTCATTTTTCTTTTCCTTTATATTCTCGAAAGGTTATGAAGGAAAAGGAATTGCGGAGGGAGTTCGGTACGGATTGTATATCGGAATTTGGATGAGCATCGGCATGGCGTATGGCACATACGGCATGATTGCCATTCCGTATTACATGGCTCTGCAATGGTTCATCTACGGAATAATTGAGTACGTAATTTTCGGTATTATACTTGCGCTTGTGTTTGGAAAGAAACAGGCGGCAGCATAATTTCCCAAAACGTGTAAGAACGGTGTTCTCACCGTTCCGGGTAAAGGCACGGACAAGAGTCCGTGCCTACATTTTTATTTAAGAACGGTCATGAGATCGTGACTACACATTCATTTTGGTTCGGTCATCAAATCAACCTACATCATCAAATTATTGGGACTATTTTTGTCTTCTTCCCACCGGATGATATTATTCTCAATATATTTTCTAATTGCATTCAATTCCCTTTCATCCCTGATAATCCGATCATAAAACCGAGATTGCCGAATTTTTATTCCCGGAAACTGTTCTCTTGCACGAATAGAAACCGCCGCCTTGAAATTTCTTACCACAATTGACAACGATTTTTTTGCGGGTTGAAATTTCATATCGAGAATTTCTCTATTTTCTTCGTCGTTTTCTATGGCAATGATTCCGTGAACATGGTTTGGCATAACAGTAAAAGAATCAATCGCCGCGTACGGTGATGACGAAGGAATATTGTTCCAGCATTGCTCTGCAATTTCGCCAACCAATGATAAATTCATCTTCCCTTTTTCAATATTTCCAAATATGCACTCGCGGTTATGTGCGCAAATAGTTACAAAATACAATCCCGTACTTGCATAATTATAATACGGCAGACGATATTGTTTATGAATTTTGTAATTCATCCTATGCACAATACGTTCGGTCATGAGACCAAACCTACAAGATGTTTACAGATGATATCTCATGACCAAACCACGATATGTAGGAACGGTGTCGTCACCGTTCCGGTTTTTACCGTTCCTTATTGCACGGTCATGAGACCGTGCCTACATAAAAGATATCCTATAGCGGAATATTCCCATGCTTCTTCTTTGGGTTTTTATCCACCTTTGTCTCCAACATTTCTAACGACCGAATAATTCGCAGACGCGTTTCGCTCGGCTCAATCACATCATCCACATATCCCCGTTCTGCGGCAATGTACGGGTTGGCAAATTTGTCTGTGTACTCTTGCAGCTTTTGTTCAAGGGCAGCTTCTTTATCTTTTGCCGCATCAATTTCTTTTTTAAAGATGATTTCAACGGCACCCTTCGGACCCATCACCGCAATTTCTGCCGATGGCCATGCAAAATTTACATCGCCCCGAATGTGTTTGGAATTCATCACATCGTACGCTCCGCCGTACGCTTTGCGGGTGATGACGGTGATTTTGGGAACAGTGGCTTCGCAGTAGGCGTACAATAATTTTGCACCATGAATAATAATTCCCCGCCACTCCTGATCGGTCCCCGGTAAAAATCCGGGCACATCTTCAAATGTGATGATCGGAATATTGAACGCATCACAGAAGCGAACGAACCGCGCTGCTTTAATAGATGCTTCAATATTTAAGACGCCGGCAAGTACCGCAGGCTGGTTGGCGACAATGCCAACCGACATACCATTCATTCTGGCAAATCCTACAACAATATTCTGTGCAAATTCCTGATGCACTTCTAGAAAATCTTTGTCATCAACAACTGCATGGATAATTTCTTTGATATCGTACGGTTTTGTTGAAGTATCGGGAATGAAAGAATTTAATTTTTCATCCCGGCGGTCAATCGGGTCGGAACACTCTGTCCGCTCAATATCATCAACGTTATTTTGCGGGAGATAGGACAGAAGTTTTTTGATTTGGTCAATACATTCAATTTCGTTTTCGCAGGCAAAGTGAGCCACACCGCTTTTCGATGCGTGTGTCATTGCCCCGCCAAGATCTTCGGAACTTACTTCTTCATGCGTAACTGTTTTTACAACGTTGGGTCCGGTGACAAACATATAGCTCGTGTTTTTCACCATAAAAACAAAATCGGTGATAGCCGGTGAATAGACAGCTCCGCCGGCGCACGGTCCCATGATTGCAGAAATTTGCGGAACGACTCCGGAGGCGAGCGTGTTGCGCAAAAAAATGTCGGCATATCCGCCAAGCGACGCAACACCTTCCTGAATTCGTGCACCGCCGGAATCATTCAATCCAATGACCGGCACACCCAACTTCATTGCCATGTCCATAATTTTGCAAATTTTTTCGGCGTGAGCTTCGGAAAGCGAACCGCCAAACACAGTAAAATCCTGGCTGTAGACAAATGCACCGCGTCCGTTTATTTTCCCGTAGCCCGTGACGACACCATCACCCGGAATTTTTTGCTTTTCCAAACCAAAATCGTACGAGCGATGAGTGACGAGCATGCCGATTTCCTCAAACGTCCCTTCGTCCACGAGCAATTCAATTCGTTCACGAGCAGTAAGCTTCCCCTTCTTGTGCTGATCCTCAATGCGCTGCTTTCCGCCTCCCAGTAAAGCTTGTTCTTTTTTGGTACGGAGTTGATGAAATTTATCAGAAGACATGTGGACCTCTCGGTTAAAGTTGGAGAAGCGTGATCACTAATGTAATGATGATGGCAATAATTACCATCACACTGTACATAGCTCCCAGCATGGAAAATTTAATGAATGTTTTTGCGTGTGATTGACCATAGACCCGCCTCATTCCAAAATATAGATTGAACGGAATAGCAGCAAACAACCATCCGGCATCCTTGATGAGCATATCTACTCCAATATTTTGCAATATCACAATAAGCAACATGGTGAAAAAAATAAAGGCGTGGAAATTAAATGCAAAAATGATGTGCTGAATATAAAATACATTTGAACGAACATACAACAACTTCATCACCAACGCAAAGAATGGTAGAAGAATAAAGACAATTTGGGGAGCATGCTCTTTTATCTTATCTAAAAATATTTTTGGGTTTGCCTGCATGCTTTTTAAACCGTTTACTATCTTACGGTCAAATGCACTTTCCATAGTTGCAGTGTCTTTTAATGTTGTCGCATTAAGCGTAAAAGATTTCTTATCACCAAAAGCAATAAGTGTATCGATCCCCTCCGCCGTCATTGTGGAATCAATCGCTGCAACGACGTCAGCTTTATTCTTGATCGGTAATTCTTTGGATTGGTCTCCCACCAGCGCAAAGATAAAAAAGAAGATAAAACTCATGAAGAAATATAATTTGAACGGAGAGATGTACCCCATTCTTTTTCCCGTGATATATTCAACGGTCAACAGCCCCGGTTTGAATAGAAACGGAAGCAGGCTGCGAAACAACCTCGCATCGAATGAAAACAGTTCGTCGCTGAACTCTTTCAGCAACTCTTTTAACGGCACTTGCAGATTGATATCGTGCTGGCCGCAGTTCGAACAATATTCGCCCTGCAGCTCTGTGCCGCAGTTTTTGCAATTTTTTTTCATAGTATTCACGGCAAGAAGATACAACATCCTTCATGTTATTTCAATCACGAAGCGCCAACAATTGAATTTCTTCCGATTTTTTTTTACTTTAACCTTATCGTAAACGTCAAGGTTCTTGTGTATAAGATTGGTGAAATTGCAAAACAGGCGGGCGTCACAACACGAACGCTCCGGTATTATGAACAACTCGGGCTCCTGTCTCCTTCCGAAGTGAGCACAAAAGGGTATCGGTATTACAACGATAACTCGCTCAACATTATCACCCGCATTCGCAGCCTTCAGCATGTAGGACTTTCGTTAGACGAAATCAAGGACGTCATTGGATTATACTTCAAACAAAAAAAACAAGTCGAAGCAAAAGAAAAAACGCTCAACTACCTGCATGTTCACTTAAACGAAATCGAACAAAAAATTAAACTGCTGCATAAAGCAAAAGCAGAATTGAAAGAGCAAATACAAACGACACAGCAAAGGTTGTCTCAATTGGCAGAGAAAGGTCAAAAGAACGGTGGATCTAAAAGTTAAAGATATCGCGCAATTTTTAGTTATGTCTGAAAAAGAAATTCTGAAGTTAGTGAAGGCGAAAGAAATTCCGCATCAGGTAATTCAGGATAGAGTCGTCTTCAACAAAGACAAAGTGATCGAATGGGCGCTGGGAAGAAATATTCCACTCAACATATCCGGCAGCACCCATTTTGAAGAATATCAGATCAAAAGTTTGATTCCGTTGCTTGATGAAAAATCTGTTTTCTACAATTGTGATTTTACAGAAGCAAAGTATATCGAACAAATGACGAACCTGGCGCTGTTCGATGCGTCGGTAGACAGAGATGTTGTTGTTCAATTATTGAAAAGCCGGGAACAATTAATGTCCACAGCCATCGGCAATGGAATCAGCCTGCCGCATCCGCGGATACCGCTGGTGATTGGGCGGGACAAGCCGCTGATTCATTTTTTCTTTCCAAAGAATTTTCTCAAACTTAATTCATTGGATGGAAAACCTGTGCATACGTTGATTCTGATCATCTCCCAGACGATTAAACAACATTTAAGTTTGCTGGCGCATATCAGTTTCCTTCTCTCGCAAAAAGAAATCCAGCAAGCATTGGAAGCACGTCTGTCCTATCTTGAGCTTATGACTGTCATTGAAAAGCACGAAGGGCAAAGAAGACGATGATTGTTTTTTTTATTTTTGACTGCCTCTTACTTGCTTTTGCACTTGTTGTTCTTGCAATTGGAAACAATCAGTTTTTTCTTAATCGTACCGGACACGGTATGGTTGTTGCGGCAATGGTCTGTGGACTTTTTTTTACCATTCATACATTTCTGCTTTCAGACCCATTGAATATTGTCCTCTTTGCTCATTCAAGTCTTGGAACTGTTTCTCTTCGTTTTGATAAACTTTCTCTTTTCTTTCTTGGTCTTATTCAAGTCGGCGGTATCGTCACATCAACTTACGGAATCGGATATCTTTCACACTATGAACGCCTCCGTTCTCTGAAGCCGACATTGACAGCAACAGTGTTATTATTTTTTTCGATGCAAATACTTATCGTTGCAAACCATGCTTTTTTATTTTTAGTTGCATGGGAACTCATGGCACTTTCGGGATATTTAGGAATTGTATTGGAACGTGAAAAAGAAGAAGTTCAACGCGGAAGTTTTATTTTCTTTGCTGCAACACACATCGGTACACTCTTTCTGTATATAATGTTTCTGCTGTTACATCAACAGACAAACAGTTGGGAATTTTCCACCTTTGCACATCATACGTATCTCCCCTCAGTTATCACAACCATATTTTGGTTTGGATTCATCGGCTTCGGGATGAAGGCGGGATTTATGCCGTTCCATTTTTGGTTGCCCGAAGCGCATCCTGTTGCACCGAGCCATATTTCTGCAGTGTTGTCTGCCATTATGTTGAAGACCGGAATTTACGGCCTTATCCGCGTTATCACGTGGACCCATCCGATTGATTTTTTTATTCCATCGACACTGCTTATGATTTCCAGCGTGACGGCAATTTTTGGTATATGGAATGCCCTTGCGCAAAAAGATTTGAAACGGATGCTCGCGTACTCATCGATAGAAAATATCGGAATTATCGGCATTGCTCTTTCCATCATGATGTTTGGAATGCAGCATCAACAACCATTGGTAACATTCCTTGGATTATCAGGCGCATTGTTTCACACAGCAAATCATTTTGTGTTTAAGTCTTTGCTATTTATGAGTGCAGGAACAATATACCATCATTATCACCATCGCGACATCGAACAGATGGGCGGCTTGATGAAATCCGCACCGCTCATAGGCGGGATTGTGCTCATTGGTTCTGTCGCTATTTGCGGGCTTCCTCCTTTCAACGGCTTTGCTTCGGAGTTTTTAATTTACAGCGGTTTTTTTGACGCATCCAGCGTACTGCACGCCTACTTCCCATTCTTTATGCTGATCGCCGCTGTGGCGTTAGCATTTGTCGGCGGCTTGGCAGTTGTCGGATTCTCCAAAAACTTTTCTATGATTTTTCTTGGCTCGCCAAAAACAGCATCCAAAAAACCTTTTCATTTTTCTTGGTATGAACGAGTGCCGCTCTCATTCCTCACCGTATTAATTGTTGTGTTGGGACTTTTTCCGCAAAGTATTGTAGGGATATGTGCAACTATTTTTAACGAACAATTCCCATCTTCACAGCCACTATCATGGATCAGCCCTGCGAACTCTATTCAAAGCGTGGGGATGATTGCCCTTGCAGTTCTTATTGTAATTTCAATGATGGTGATCGTAAAAAGAAAACTTGTCGCACGTCGTTCAACACGCATCAGCGTTCCGTGGGGATGCGGTTACAATGCAGTAACGGCTCGTATGCAATATTCCGGCACATCATTCTCCAATGAAATAGTAAATATTGCCGGACAAGTGTTGAATGTTGAAAAAGAAATTCGTTTTCCGATGAATTCTTTTCCTCAACAAAGTATATTTCGCACCAGTGTACAAGATCTTGTTCTCTATAAAATTATTGTACCAATAACTGCCGCCCTTTCATGGACGACCGATCTTTTCAAGTGGCTTCAATCGGGGAAAATTCAGGTGTACATTACGTTTTCAATTGCGATATTGGCGCTCTATTTATTTTTAGCAATTTTCATGTAGTCTCGGCAACGAAGTAGGTATTATCATTTAAGGAAGTAATTGACTTCTTCTGGTTTTTCAACAACAAAATTGAAAAGACAATAGTCGTGGAGTTTTTGTTTCTCATAGGTTGCAGTTTATTCATCATTGGAGCATTCATTGCACTGCTGGTACGACCATTGCAGCGCGCCCTGTTGATGTGTGTCGCAGCGCTTGTTTTTGGACTGTCATTCAATTTTGTTTTTTCACTTGAACGAATTTTTTTGCTTCCTTCAGTTTTTCCGCTCTTCGCGTTAATACCAAATTTGCAAATATTTTTCCGTGCCGATGGTCTTGCGCTCTACTTCTTACTCATCATTACAACGGTGGCCGTCCCGACGGTCATATCGACTCATTCATATCTTCAGCATTACCTTCACAAAGAATCAGCCGTTCGAGGGTTTCTGGCCTCCTTTTCATTGTTATTACTTTCTACACAATTGCTTGTGCTGGCA
>JAQUOA010000042.1 GCA_028749215.1 Bacteroidota bacterium | reverse complement strand
AGGGCGTCGTCGCCCTTTTGTTTTAATTGGGGGTGTGCTTGCTGCCGGAATGTTGCTGGCGTTACCAAATATTGATGTTATAACGGCGAAGATGGGAATCGGAAGTCTGCTTGCCGTGGCAATTGTCGTTGCACTAACACTCGATTTAGCAATCAACATCAGTTTTAATCCTACACGATCCATTATTGCCGATGTCACACCCGAAGGAAATCCGCGCACAAAAGGATACACGTGGATGCAGACGATCTCAGGATTCTTTGGCGTGCTGGCGTATGTAATCGGCGCGACGCTCGGAAATTATATTTTGATTTACATCGGTGTTGCACTCGTGTTTCTTTTTTCTTTTGTCCCGATGTTTTTCATTTCTGAAAATAAAAATCTTAACGGCACTGCCGATGCTGCTGCAGAGAAGAAGAAAGCAACAGCAACAGAGTGGGGACAATTATTCAGAATTTACTTTGCCCACGGTTTTTCTTGGATTGGTATTCAAACAATGTTTGTGTACATCATCGCGTATATTCAACAAAAATTTTTCGTTGGAGCTGTGGATCAAGAAACTATCAATGCGCAGTCGGGACAAATTATCGGAATCTCATTCGCCATCCTGAACACCGTCGGATTTCTTCTTCCCGCATTTGTGCTTGAACCGATTGTAGAAAAAGTGGGCCGAGTAAAGACGCATCTTTCGTGCGTAGCGATTATGTCGCTTGGATATTTCGGTATGGTATTCTTTGGCGTATCCCCGATGATGCTCTACGTGTTTATGGCTGTGGCTGGAATAGGCTGGGCGGCTGTTGTGAGTTTGCCGTTTGCCATTATGACCGAAAAGATTGATCAGAGCCGCACAGGATTTTTTATGGGAATATTTAATCTTTCAGTGGTGCTTCCGCAGCTTTTGGTAAGTTTGGCGGTGGGCACGATTATTAAAAATTCAGCGGATAAAAATATTATTTTCATCATCAGCGGTGTATCCCTTGCACTCTCGGCTGCTTTATGGGTGCTCGTGAAAGAAAAACGATTAACGAGTACCGGCGGTGTAAACAATTTTCAATCATCTCATTAATTCAACTGCGATTTAACATTCGCGGTAATTTAAAACAATTCAACGACCCTATGAATTTCTTTAACCGCTCATTTCTTTTTGGTTTCTTTATCATTTCAGCATCATCACCATTCTGCTTCACACAGGAGCTATCTGATATCATTCAACCAATCCACATCAATAGTGAAAAACAAGATACGATTTTGGTCAGCGATCTTTTTTACGCAAAAAATTACGACATACAATTCAGCAAGAATAAGAATCTCACGGTCTCGTTTGATAAAGTTGCTAATACAGTAGTGATTGCTCCGAACGCGAAGAGGGTCGGTGCGACAGTGCTTGAGTTTAAAATGCATGGCATAAAGAATGACATTCCAGTAATTATCGATAACGGTACCCTTACACGTCAAGTGCACAAATTCTCATTTAAGCCTGACTCAGCTGTAAAAACGGTAGTGGTAACGGGAAGTTTTAACAATTGGGATAAAGAGCGCGATCAATTAAAAGATATTAACGGAAATGGAATCTATGAACTGAGCAAGCCGCTCGAACCGGGGAGTTACATTTACAAATTTATTGTGGATGGCAAAGAAGTCCTCGATCCGGTAAATCCTGAAAAAACACCAACCGGTTTCGACAATTTTAATTCTGTGCTAAGAATTTCCGATGCTGACACGAGCACAATGTTTTTGCATATCGGCGAACGAAGGAAGATGAACAATTCCATTGTCTATTCGTTTGTATATGAAAACAGTAATCAACAAAACCCTTTGTCAAAAATTGATATCATCGCGTTATTGGATAACACTAAAGTTAATGATAGGGAAATTTCTGTTTCTGGTGATACTATAACTTTTCATTTCAAAGCAAAAGAGCTGCGCGGAGAAAAAACACTCAGAGTTCTAGTAACACAGAACGGTAAAAATACAAATCTTCAGCAAGTGAAAATGGCAGATGGTGAGCCGGCAGGAAAAAATTCTCAGAACTTATCATGGGATGATGGTGTTATCTATTCCATTATGGTTGATCGGTTTAAGGATGGCGACACGACCAACGATAAGCCTGTTGTTCATGATTCTATCGCAGTGCAGGCAAATTATCGAGGAGGGGACTTTAAAGGCATCATCAGCAAAATAGATGACGGATACTTTGATTCACTGGGAGTTAATATTTTATGGATTTCACCGGTCTATGATAATCCGGATGTAGCGTTTCGCGAATACCCGCCGCCACATCGTTGGTACAGCGGATACCACGGTTACTGGCCTGTGGGCGAAAACCAAGTAGAAGAAAAATTCGGGACAATGGCTGAGCTTCAAGAATTAGTTGCGAAAGCACACCAACACAAGATGAAAGTTCTGTTAGACATCGTCGCGCATCACGTTCACATTGACAATCCACTGTTTAAAGAACACCCTGACTGGTTCGGCACATTGGATTTACCTGATGGCAGAAAAAATTTACGTCTGTGGGATGAGTACCGCCTTACGACATGGTTCGAACCGTACATGCCCTCTTTTGATTTTGCGAGATCGCAAGAGGCAGTGGATTCAATTTCTGACAATGCCATTTGGTGGCTGGAAACAACAGGTGCGGATGGTTTCCGTCACGATGCCGTTAAACATGTTCCCAATAATTTTTGGCGAACACTAACACGCAAACTGAAAGAAAAAATCGAAATCCCGATGCACAAAGAAGTGTATCAAATCGGTGAAACCTTTGGCGATTACGATCTCATTGCGTCGTACGTGAACAACGGGCAGCTCAGCGCCCAGTTTAATTTTAATCTGTCGTACTTTGCCATTCCTGTTTTTATCGAATCGGACAAGTCGTTTGCTTCGATTGACTTCCACATGAAAAAATCCTTTTCAGCTTTTGGGTACAACAATTTGATGGGCAACATCATGGACAGTCACGACAAGGTTCGTTTCATGGCATATGCCGACGGTGCGATAAAAATGCAAGGTGTTGATACACGTGAGATTGCTTGGAACAATCCGCCTGTTGTTCATAATCCAAAGAGTTACAATAAAGCGAAGCTTTATTTGGCGTACATGTTCACCATCCCCGGATTACCGGTTGTGTATTACGGATCCGAATTTGGAATGACGGGTGCCGATGATCCTGATAACAGGAGAATGATGCGATTTGGCAATGCACTTTCAATCTATGAAGAGCAAATGCTTCACGAGACAAAAAAAATTATTGCCCTGAGGAATCAACATTCTGCGTTGAGGTACGGAGACTTTTTAACCCTGCGTGCCGATGAATCAGTGTATGCATACATTCGCTCTGATATGAATGAAAGAGTATTGGTGGTGCTGAACAAAAACGAAAATGCACAGACGTTTGACCTTCACATTCCGCCAATGTATCAGTCGCATGAATTGAGCAGTGCAACAAACGGAGAAAAAATTGAAGTAAAGGGAAATGTTGCCACTGTAACAGTTCGGCCAATAGGCTGGCGCGTCTATCAAATCAAGTAGAAAAGATTCCAGGTATCTAGTTTATCAAATCGGAATTACCATGACAAAACCGCGGTTAAATTTTTGGCAGATATGGAATATGAGTTTTGGCTTTCTCGGCATTCAATTCGGTTTTGCACTGCAGAACGCCAATGTCTCTCGAATTTTTGAAACACTCGGAGCCAGTATCGATTCAATTCCCATTCTTTGGATTGCAGCACCGGTCACCGGCTTAATCATTCAACCGATCATCGGACACATGAGTGATAACACATGGAATAGATTGGGGAGAAGAAGGCCGTATTTTCTGAGCGGAGCTATTCTCGCTTCTTCGGCAATACTTTTTATGCCAAATTCACCAGTCTTGTGGATTGCTGCCGGGATGTTGTGGATGATGGATGCGTCGATCAATATTTCAATGGAACCTTTTCGTGCGTTCGTCGGTGATATGCTTCCTTCGGAACAACGAACCATCGGTTTTTCAATGCAAAGTTTTTTCATCGGGATCGGTGCCGTTATTGCATCTGCTCTTCCGTACATGATGACAAATTGGTTTGGTATTTCAAACAGAGCGCCGTCGGGACAAATTCCTGAGTCAGTAAAATATTCTTTTTATATCGGTGGAGCTGTATTTCTCCTTGCGGTTGTATGGACTGTTGCTAAGACGAAGGAGTATTCACCGGATGAAATGAAGTTGTACTCTGATGAAAGTTTAATTGCTTCTGATGCGAACAATGAGCGCAAAAACACCGGTTCAGTTGCCAGCTCTAATTTTTATCGCAACGGAATGATCTGGACTGTGATCGGGTTGCTTGGCTCAGCGATTCTTCATTTTGTTCTTAATGAAAATGACTACGGCTTATATGTTTTATTTGTTGGGTCAATAATTTTTGGAGTGGTACAAATTTTTGCCGGAATATTGTCATCACCGGAGAAAAAAAATGGAGGATTTGTTTCTGTCCTTAACGATCTGTATTACATGCCGAAGACAATGAAACAATTGGCTGTGGTGCAATTCTTTTCGTGGTTTGCATTGTTTGCAATGTGGATATATACGACTCCTGCAGTGACCCACCATATTTACCATGCAACAGATCCCACATCCGCTTTATATAACGAGGGGGCAGACTGGGTTGGCGTTTTAATGTCTACGTATAACGGATTTGCTGCAGTGATGGCATTTGTGTTGGTATGGCTTGCAAAAAAAACCAATCGTAAGACTGTTCACATGATCAGCTTAGTGGTCGGCGGTTTAGCATTTGCGTCATTTTATATCATTAAAGATCCGAAGATGTTGCTCCTCTCCGAATTAGGAATTGGTTTAGCATGGGCTTCGATTCTTGCAATGCCGTATGCCATTCTTGCCGGTTCACTTCCGCCGAAGAAGATGGGAGTGTACATGGGAATTTTTAATTTCTTCATTGTCATTCCTCAAATCACCGCTGCCGCGATACTCGGATTCTTTGTGAAAAATATTTTTGGAGGTGAAGCGATTTATGCACTGCTATTAGGTGGTTTATCAATGGGAATTGCCGGTGTTATGACACTGTTCGTTACCGATGCTGACGATACAACTAAACGGTGAATATTATATTTTGAAATTGTATATTGCATCAAGAATATAATTTTGCGTTTCAACAATTGTAAAGAGTCCCTCATGAAGAAATTTTTTCTTTTCACACTATTGGTAGTTAACAGCATCTCACTGTTTGCGCAGCAGCAAAATTCTTCATTTCGCCTTAACTACGACATTGCGCGGTACCGTGGAGATGAACAACACAGTTATGTTGAAACGTATTATGCATTCGATGTGTCGCAATTGAAGTACACAAAAGATTCCACAGGCTATCAGTCTCAAGTTTTGTTGAGCATTACGTTCAAACGTTCCAGTGATGATTCAATCGCAGAACGGCAAGCGTGGAGAATTCCGTTCAGCATCTCCGATACGGCGATGCTTCAAACTTCGCGAATGTATGTGGACGTATTTGGATTCATGCTCAAGCCCGAAATCTACCGTGTCTATATCGTTGCATCAAATTTGACTAGCCCGAGCATTAGAGACAGCGTTTCATTTGTCATCGATATTCCGCTGATCCCCTCAGATAAACCTGCGCTAAGCGACGTCGAGCTCTGTTCCTCCATTCAACAGATCGA
This sequence comes from Bacteroidota bacterium, assembly GCA_028749215.1. Taxonomy (GTDB): domain Bacteria; phylum Bacteroidota; class Ignavibacteria; order UBA10030; family UBA8401; genus JAQUOA01. Next base: position 9,790 of record JAQUOA010000042.1, on the reverse strand, counting down.
AAAAGATTCATTAAATAGGTTTTATAAGAACACGTTTGAAGTGAAGCCGAATCCTTCAAAAATTTTTGGGACATACCAACCCGCTTTGTTTTACTATCTTGAAGCGTACAACTTGAAATTGCAGACATCCGAAAAATATTACACCAAAGCAGTGATTCTAAACGCGGTTGGGAAAGAAGTCGTTAACCGTGAAAAAGCAAAAAACCGTACCTATGATTCGAATGTTGAAGTGGGGATGGTGAAAGTGAATGCGTTGCGCACGGGCGTATATACGTTTAAGTATGTTATATACGATTCGACTGATAGGTCGGAATATTCGAATTCAAAAAGATTTTTTGTTTACAACCCCAATTTGCCAAATGATACACTTGTCTCTGCGACAGACGGCAGTATTGATGCGACGGTTTTTGCAACAATGACTGAAGAAGAACTCGACAAAGAGTTCCTACAATTACGGTACATTGCCTCGAAGAATGAAATTCAGCAGTATTCAAAACTAAATGGTGTTGATGCCAAACGGCGGGCGGTGTATAGCTTCTGGGAATCGAGGGATGAAGATCATACCACTGCGTTCAATGAAACCCGGCAAGAATATTTGCGCCGGATTGCCTACGCTAATGTGCAATATAAAACGGGATTTAAAGAAGGATGGAAAACCGATCGCGGCCGAGTATATATTGTGTATGGTCCTCCGGATGAAGTAGAACGGCATGTCAACGAAACAGACGTGAAACCGTACGAAATTTGGTTTTACAATTCAATCCAGGGAGGTGTTCAGTTTATCTTTGGAGACCGCACCGGATTTTCGGATTATGTTTTGTTACATTCGACGCATCGAAATGAGTTGCGCGATGACAATTGGCACCGGCAAATTGAAGCAAATTAAATATTGCATCGCTCATGCGAATTTAATATCTTATAGCAAGTTTAATTCACTAATTCCTTTAATTCTATCCCGCGAGGTAGGAAAGGAGAACATCATGATAGCAGTGTATCACAACAACCTCCTCTTCATTCGAAGAAACGGAGGTTTTTTTGTATGGTGACGAAACAAACTTTGATTGATGCGAAAGGATTTGTCCGCACCATTAACCGCTTAGCTCACGAAATTATTGAGCACAACAAAGGTGCAGAAACAATCGGCATTGTTGGCATACGAACGCGTGGAGATTATTTAGCACATCGCATCGCTAAAAAAATTTCCGAAATGGAAAATGTTGAAATCCCGATTGGTTCTTTAGACATCACTCTCTACCGCGACGACCTGCGCGGAAAATTAAACCAGCCCCAGCTTAAGACGACGGATATCCTCTACGATATTCATGGAAAGAACATCGTTCTTGTTGACGACGTGCTGTACACCGGACGCACTGTCCGTTCAGCACTCAATGCATTGATGGATATCGGCCGTCCTTCTTCCATACAACTCGCAGTCCTGATCGATCGTGGGCACCGTGAACTTCCCATCAAGGCAGATTTTGTCGGAAAGAATGTTCCGACGTCACACTCACAACAAGTGCAGGTAAAAATGGTTGAGGTAGATAACGAAGACGGAGTATTTTTACTTGGGGAAGGAGGAGAACAATAATGGGACTTTCCAGCAGACATCTTCTGGGTTTGCAAGGCGTACCGAAAGAAGACATTCAGCTTATTTTAGATACCGCCGTTTCATTCAAAGAAATTCTCAACCGCCCAATAAAAAAAGTTCCAACGCTGCAAGGGAAAACAATTGTCAATCTGTTCTTCGAGAATTCTACCCGCACGCGAACCTCTTTTGAACTTGCTGAACGAAGGCTCTCTGCCGACGTGCTCACCTTTACGGCATCGACATCAAGCGTTACAAAAGGCGAAACACTAAAAGATACTGCCCGCAATATTGAAGCAATGAAGATTGATATGGTGGTGATGCGCCATAACGTTGCCGGTGCGGCAGATTTTTTATCGAAGGTCATTCAGTCCAATGTAATCAATGCCGGCGATGGACAGCACGAACATCCGACGCAGGGTTTGCTGGATATGTATTCACTACGGGAAAAATTTGGCAAACTCGAAGGACTTCATGTCTGCATCGTTGGGGATATCCTTCACAGCAGAGTTGCACGGTCAAATATTTTCGGATTGCAAACAATGGGGGCAAAAGTTTCGGTCTGCGGTCCGGCAACGTTGATACCAAGAGAAATTGAACAACTGGGAGTAGATGTCTATCACCATATTGATGATATCCTGCCAAAAGTAGATGCGCTGAACGTTCTGAGGATTCAGTTAGAGCGTGAAGCGGGAGGATATTTTCCATCGCTGCGTGAGTTTCATCGGTTTTTTGGCGTGACAAAAGAACGGTTGGAGAAAGCAGGGAAGCCGATCAGCATTTTACATCCCGGACCTATTAACCGAGACGTAGAACTTTCGGCCGATGTTGCCGATGGCCCCCACTCTTTAATTTTAGAACAGGTGCTCAATGGAGTTGCAATACGCATGGCAATTCTATACCTGCTTGGAACAGCACAATAGGGAGATAATGATGTCAGAAAAAATATTATTTCAATCTGCCAGGCTGATAGATCCGTCACAAAAAAAAGATGATGTTGTCGATATCTTAGTGGTTGACGGAACAATTGAATCCATAAAATCGAACATTTCACCGGGCAGTGATGTAAAAGTTGTTTCACTGAAAGATAAAGTTGCTGCACCGGGATTTATTGACATACACGTGCATCTGCGCGAACCGGGATTTGAACATAAGGAAACAATTGAAACCGGGACGCTTTCCGCCGCTCATGGTGGATTCACTGCCGTCTGTTGTATGCCCAATACTAATCCTGCCATTGATGATGAATCAATCGTAACGTTCGTCAAAACACAAGGGCTCAAGGCGCATCAGGGTATTGTGGATGTTTATCCGATAGGAGCGGTAAGTAAAAACCGTGAAGGAAAATCTCTTGCACCGATTGCCGAGCTGATTCAAGCCGGTGCCGTAGGTTTAAGTGATGACGGCGCGCCCGTTTTTGATTCCTTAGTGATGCGGCGCGCACTCGAATATGCGAAGATGTACAATATTCCTGTGATGCAGCATTGCGAAATTCCGGAGCTCGCTCATGGAGGAGTGATGAACGAGGGAAGAGTTTCTACCGAACTTGGATTGCCGGGAATTCCTGGTGTTGCCGAAGAAATTATGATTGCCCGCGACCTTATTTTGTCAGAGTATACCAACGCGCGCTACCATGTGTGCCACATGAGCACCGCGCAGGCAGTTGATCTTGTGCGGCAGGGGAAACACAAGGGAATAAAAGTTACAAGCGAAGTTACTCCGCATCATTTTACATTGACTGATGATATCGTTCGATCGTATGACACCAATACGAAAATGAACCCGCCGCTTCGAACAAAAACCGATGTGGAAGCGATGAAGCAAGGTTTGAAAGATGGAACGATTGATGTAATCGCAACCGACCACGCTCCTCATTCCCTTGACGAAAAAGAAGTAGACTATATTCAAGCTCCGTTTGGCATTGTTGGATTGGAAACGGCAATCGGGTTATCGATTCTAGAACTTGTTGAACAAAAATATTTGACGCTGTCTCAACTGGTGGAGAAATTTTCAACCAATCCGCGCAAGATTATCGGGAAAGAAATTATTGTGCGCGAAGGGGAAAAGGCAAACTTAACATTCTTTGATCCGATTATTCAATGGAAAGTTGAAATCGCAAAGTTTAAATCAAAATCAAAAAATTCGCCCTTTAACGGACGACCATTAAAAGGTAAAGCGGTAGGGATTTATAATCACGGTAAACTTATGCTGTATTGATTTCATGGAAATTATCCGGTCAAAAATATTTACACAATTTCCTGGACTCTTATTTGGCATGAGCACAAACCGTAACGGAGTGAGTGCGGGAAAGTTTAATTTAAATGTCAGTTTTTCGGTAGGAGATAATCCGGAAAATGTAACTGAGAATCGCCGGCGATTCTTTTCAGCTCTTGGTATCGATGAAAACATTGTGGCATTTACTCAACAAGAGCACACCAGTGTTGTTTGCGCGTGTTCAACCCCCGGAAACTATCCGGTCAGCGATGCTCTTATTACACGATCACAGCATCTCTTCCTTGCCATCAGCGTGGCAGATTGTACGCCGGTCATGTTGTACGATCCAAAGACAAAAACTGCGGCTGCTATTCATGCTGGTTGGCGTGGAACTACCTCAAAAATTGTTAAGAAGGCGATAGCAAAAATGTATGTGCATTATGGAACAAAGCCTGCAAACATCGTTGCATTTATCGGACCATCTGCCGGTAAATGTTGTTATGAAGTGGGGAATGAAGTAGCAAAACAATTCCCGGATATTTGCGTGGAAAGAAAACCTGATAGAAAATATTTATTAGATGTTAAACAAGCTAACGTGATTCAGTTACTTGAAAGTGGTCTGCAAGAAGACCATATTGAAGTGCATTCGGATTGCACAATTCACAATCAGGTCTACCATTCACATCGACGGGATGGCAAAGAATCCGGGCGCATGTTTGCTGTTATTGGAATGAACAATTAAGGAAAATCTATGTGTGGTATTGTCGGATATATCGGTACAAAAAATGCTCTGCCAATGTTACTTGATGGATTGAAGAGATTGGAATATCGCGGTTATGATTCTGCCGGTGTTGCAATCTTGCGCGATGGGACTTTGACTGTTCAGAAAAAAGTCGGCAAGGTTGTCGAACTTGAAAAAATTACTCCTGAAAAATCTTTTACCGGCCACATTGGAATTGGCCATACTCGGTGGGCAACACACGGCGAGCCGAGTGACATCAACGCTCATCCGCATGTTAGTAATGATGGATCGATTGCGTTAATCCATAACGGCATCATCGAAAATTATCAGGTCATCAGAACGAAACTTGAAAAGCAGGGTTACATTTTTAAATCGGCAACGGATACTGAAGCATTAGTACATTTGATTGAGGAGATGAAGAAAGTTTCCGGGGATCTTGAAACAGCTGTGCGTCTCGCTCTTCGTCAGGTCGATGGAACGTATGGGATTGCAGTTGTTTCCTCCAAAGAACCTGATAAAATTATTGTTGCCCGCAAAGGAAGCCCTCTCATTATTGGTGTCGGGGATCATGAACATTTTGTGGCGTCCGATGCCGCTGCAATTGTTCAGTACACACGTCAGGTGGTGTACTTAGAAGACGGTGAGATTGCAGTTCTGACAAAAGATAAGTTTGAAACAAAAACCATCGATAACGTCGAAAAGATCAAACAAATCCATGAAGTAACTTTTGATATAGAAGAGATCGAAAAAAGCGGATTTGATCACTTCATGTTGAAAGAGATCATGGAACAGCCTGAGACAATTCGGAATTCAACGCGAGGCAGAGTGCTGTTGGATGAAGGAAACGCGAAGTTGAGCGGACTGCGAGATGTGATGCTGTTGCTGGAAAATGCTCAACGCATTGTCATCACCGCTTGCGGAACATCGTGGCACGCCGGACTTGTCGGTGAGTACATGCTTGAACAGTATGCAAAAGTTCCGGTGGAAGTAGAATACGCATCGGAATTTCGATATCGCAATCCCATCATTAAACCGAACGATGTTCTTTTTTTGATCAGCCAAAGCGGAGAGACAGCTGATACATTAGCGGCATTGCGTGAGGCAAAAAATAAAGGAGCATCAGTTCTCGGAATTTGTAATGTGGTAGGGAGTACGATCGCTCGTGAAAGCCAGGGAGGCGTGTACATTCATGCGGGCCCGGAAATAGGTGTTGCCTCAACAAAAGCTTTTACTTCGCAATTAATCGTGTTGTCTCTCATTACTCTGCTCATTGCGCGTCAGCGCGGGACGATGACCATAGAGCAAGGAAGAATTATCGGCAAAGAATTATTGAATCTTCCTGATAAAGTCCAAACCATTCTTAAAGATACATCGGAGATTGAAAAAATTGCCGAGGAGTTTAAAGAGACATCAAACTTTCTTTATCTCGGACGCGGATATAATTTCCCTGTGGCGCTTGAAGGCGCACTAAAATTGAAAGAGATTTCGTACATCCACGCTGAAGGATATCCGGCTGCCGAAATGAAACACGGCCCTATTGCTTTGATTGATAAAAATATGCCGGTGGTTGTTATGGCAACCAAAGACAGCACGTACGACAAAGTCATTTCAAACATTCAGGAAGTAAAGGCGCGAAAAGGAAGGATTATTGCCATTGCCAATGACGATGATGATCAAATTCATTCACTTGCTGACCATGTCATTAAAGTTCCGCAAACCGTTGATATGCTGTCGCCAATTGTGAACGTTATTCCATTGCAATTGCTCGCATATTTCATCGCGGTAAAACGTGGATGCAATGTTGACCAACCACGAAATCTTGCAAAAAGTGTCACCGTAGAGTAGTTTGATTTTCCATCAAAACTTTGTATTTTCAATCGCATTAAGTGTTCCACAAAAAAAGGAAATTGAAACGTGTCAGTTGATTATAAATTCAAAAAAACGGATTGGGCATTGATTCTCGGCGCTTCCAGCGGGTTTGGAGGAGCCACGGCAGTCGAATTGGCTAAACACGGCATGAATATATGCGGTGTTCACTTCGACCGAGCGGCAACAATTCCGAATGCAGAAAAAGTAAAAAGCGACTGTGAAGCACAAGGTGTGAAAACGATGTTCTTCAACGTGAACGCTACCGACGCAGAGAAACGAAAAGAGATTGTCAAAGCGTTGGCAAAAGAACTTTCAGCGCCGGAATCAAATGTGAAAGTATTGATGCATTCATTGGCGTTTGGGTCGCTAAAACCTTTTATCGCGAAAGATGCAAAAAACCAGTTGACTCAGGCGCAGATCGAAATGACAATGGATGTGATGGCAAACGCTCTTGTCTATTGGACGCAGGAAGTGTTCAATTCTGGTTTGATGAAAAAAGGTGGAAGAATTTATACGATGACAAGCTCCGGCGGCCATTCTCAATTTCCGGATTATGGAGCTGTTTCTGCAGCGAAAGCGGCATCGGAATCCTACATCCGCCAGCTTGCACTTGAACTTGGTCCCTACGGAATTACCTGTAATGCAATCATGGCAGGCGTTACAGATACGGCGGCTCTTCGCAAGATTCCCGGAAACACAAAGATGACAAATATTGCTATTTCAAAAAATCCATCTCTTACGCTCACAACTCCGGAAGCGGTTGCAAAAGCCATATCTTTGCTCAGCCATGAAGATGCATACTTTATTTCTGGAAATACGATTGGTGTGGACGGCGGAGAAGATGTTGTTGAATTCGTCGGTGACAATCCGACTCCGTAAACTATCTATGGTTAATGGTTTTCAATACCGCCCTTATCGGCGGTATTTTTGTATATGGATGAAATAATAATAAATAATGAAATTACTGTTCCGGAATCAGCGCTGACATTTCGTTTTTCACGAAGCGGTGGGAAAGGCGGGCAGAATGTTAATAAAGTTTCAACAAAAGTTGAATTGTTGGCCGATATAAATTTGTTAATCTGCGCGGAAGAAATTAAAGAGATGCTTACGGCAAATCTTGAGGGAAGATTGTTTGACGGGAAAACGGTGCGCATTATTTCGCAGGAGTCGCGCAGTCAGTGGCAGAATAAAAAGCGAGCAATTGAAAAGCTCATTGCACTTTTAAAGAATGCATCACATGAAGATATTCAACGAATTCCAACCGCGCCCACCCGGTCATCGAGAAAGAAAAGAGTAGAGAGAAAAAAGAAACGAAGCTCGATTAAAAGAATGAGAAGTTCTCAAATCGAGCATGAATAACTTTAATTTACCAAAAGAGGTTTGAACTCCGTTCCTTCATTTTGAGTCGTTTTCACACCCGGTAGAGGCAGATGCAAATAATTTCCAATCTTCAACAAACTTTCCCACGTATCTGACGAAGTAGGAATTGATGTAAGGTTAAAATCGAGAGCTATTGTAAACTTCCGCAATAAATTATCAGTCCGAACAGAAGTATAGCCGTCAAAATTCTTTACGCCATAGCCAACAGCAATGTTAAGAAAGCCAGGCCAATATTGTTGCATATCTTTTGGTAAAACGTTGTGAACGTTAACCGCCAGCCAATAAAGATGCCCGTCATAATCTCTTGTTAGCTCCCAGCCGTCCGGATATTTTTTCCCAGACGGATAATAACTCCACTTAAAAATAAAATTTTCTAAAAAAGGATATTCCATTTGCAGATACGCATAACCGACTCCAAGTGTATTTGCCGCAAGGTCTTCAGTCGAAAATGTGTAGTGAGAAAAACCATCGCCGATTTCAAATGAAAGGGCATAAAACCATGGAATGACTGCGCTCCATAATCGAATGGTCTCTTTATCATATCCTGCCCAGGCAAAAATATGCTGCAGCGACCGTGAATAAAAATATGAAGTCATGAAGTGTCCCGTCTTATCAACTCCAAGACTGTAGTCATCAAAGAATCCTTCCTTGCCAAAGGCAAAAGGGTGGTAATCTCCCTTCCACCACCATTCATACACAAGAATCGTTGTCAGAACCGTATGAGCTCCAATGACGAAAGAAACGGTTTTTTTGCGTGACGAAAAATCTGTTTGAACCGTATCGTTTTGTGTCGAGGTCTGAATGTCCTGTGCTAAAAGGGGAAGAGCAAGGAATAAGGAACACAGGACAAAGGTTGTTGGTCGGTTAAATATTTTAGAATTCAAAGTACATCCCCACGGTAAGCCAATTACTGTTTTGAAGATAGAACTGGCCGCGTTCATCCTTGCCTGCTTGGTAATTCAAAGCAAAGCGCATTGTCCGGTCACTATGTTCGTTTCTGTATTTTATTCCTAGTTGATATGTTTGTGAAGATGCGAAGTTAAGTATTTGCAGCATTTTAATATCAACTCCAACATATGCCGTAAGATGTTCAGATATGGGAGTATTCAGTGCTTCCGTCCCAAGTTGGATCATCCACGGCTGCAAAATTTTTTCGTTAATTTTGAAGTTGTAAATATAATTGAGATCGGTGTAAACAAAACCCTTGATAAGATCAGTTCGATAAACATAACCTAAACGATAATAGTCACGCACATAATCGACTGATTTTGTAAAACCAAGAACCTCAAAAGCATCATCGCTAAGGTGCTGGCTGGTATGGCCCATGCCAAGGCGCACTACAGAGGCAGGGTTGAGTTCAATATCGAACAACAGATCAACAAAAAAATCGTGGTTAATGACTTGAGTTTGCCGGTAAGGGACCTTCAGCTGGGTGTAGAGAGTGGTTGCAACACTGAATTGCCCCTCATAATTTCCATATGAAATGTTGGCAACATGAAAAAGCCCGCCTAGGCCACCGATCACTTCATTATTTTTAAATAACTTTGAAAACGCGATACGATGCGCACGCATGTCTGCACCGTAGTAAGGGTATAGTTTCTTTTCCGGAAGCAAAGAAATAGAGAATGACTTTTCTTGTGCAAAAACGGTGGAGAAAAATATCAAGACGAAAGCAACGGCGGCTAATTTTTTATTCATGTCATTTCAGCAAGAATGGTCTAACTCTATTTTTTGTCCAAGATAAAAATGATGCACGGTAAATCTAACTTTTAAGTCTGTTATTAAATAATATAAAGAAGGAAACAAATTTGCAAATTTTTCACGCGAAAACTTCGTTGGATGTTCAAAGATGTTTCCGTATATTTGTAAAAATTTGTAGAAAGAATGCAGAAAGAATACGTCCGTTCATTGTTTGATAGTATCGCCTACCGTTACGATCTTCTCAATCATCTTCTTAGTGGTGGAATAGATCTTTACTGGCGTCGAAAAGCAATTGACAT
>JAQUOA010000238.1 GCA_028749215.1 Bacteroidota bacterium | reverse complement strand
CCGGCAATCTCCAATCAAACATCGCCGATACCGTTTGAAAAAATAATGATGGCTACCATTGTGACATTGTTTAAACAAGTGCAGGAACTAAAAGAGAGACTTCGCAACTACGGAGAACAAATATGACGATTTCAGGCTGGCTTTTTGACGTGTACCCGAATACATTCGGCATGACGGTATGGATTATTGATAAGAACGGCACACAGCACAAAACATCGTTTCGGTTTGCACCATGCTTTTATCTTGACTTATCTGAAAAAGAATCGATTCAGCTTCACGAAATACTCAAGAAAGTAAAATATGAGGTAACGGTTTCGAAAGTCAGAAAAACTGATGTGTATGCGGCAAAGGAGATTGATGTGTATGCTGTGCACGTTCACAATCCAAATCTGTATTTTTCTGCCGTGCGCGAACTTTCCAAATATTTTAAGTTTTACCAATTTTACAATGCCGATATCAAGCTTGTGCAGATGTTTTATTACACAACAGGATTATTTCCACTGGCGGAAGGAGACTTTGAGATTGAGAACGGAGTCCTTCGTTCATGGAATTTGCGAGATACTATCAACGCTGTGAAATATAATATTCCACCGCTCACCATCATGTCCATAACACCTTCGGCAAAATTGCTGGCTCCGAAATATCAGCGCTACCTGGAAATAGAAATTGAAGTGGACGGAAGAAAGAGTGTATTGCAGCAGGAATCGCCCCGCGAAGTGATTCAACAGATCAATTACTATCTGCACAAATACGATCCCGATGTGATCATGACGGAGTACGGCGATGGTGCTCTTCTTCCGTTGCTGCAGCAAACCGCGCACGATCTGAACATGCCGCTCTATCTCAACCGTGATATTGATGTCGGATATTTCATGACCAAGGCGGTAACGTATTTCAGTTACGGACAGATTAAACATCGAGACGGCATTGTTGCACTTGCCGGACGCTGGCATTTGGATAGAGAGAACTCGTTCATCATGAGTGAAGGAGATATGGCAGGACTGTTGGATCTTTCGCGCATGTCGCAAATTGGCGTGCAGCAGCAAGCACGGACCAGTATTGGTTCGGCACTTTCATCCATGCAGGTTTCGTGGACATATCAGAACAATGCTCTTGTGCCGTACAAGCGTCCGATAAAAGAAGCATTCAAATCTCTTGCTACATTGTTGAAGTCAGACAGAGGCGGACTGCACTTCATGCCCACGATTGGATACCACGAACAAGTTGCCGAATTAGATTTTGCATCAATGTATCCAACACTTATGAAGAATCACAACATCTCACCAGAGACACTTGACTGTCCATGTTGTCCGGACGCAAAGAATCATGTTCCGGAAATTCATTACCGTCTTTGTGAAAAACGCACCGGCTTGGTGCCCACAACGCTTAAACCGATCTTGGAAAAACGCGCTCACTATAAAGAGTTGAAAAAACATGCGCCGACACCGGAATTAAAACAGAAGTACGATCACATGCAGAGCGGATTAAAATGGATTTTGGTGACATGCTTTGGATATTTAGGTTTTAAAAAATCGAGACTTGGGCGCATTGAAGCACACGAGGCAGTGAACGCTTTTGCACGGGACCGATTGCTTCGTGCCAAAGAAATTGCGGAAGAGAACGGCTTTCATCTTCTTCACGCCATTGTGGATTGTATGTGGTTGAAGAAGGAAGGTGCAACGCACGAAGACTATGAGCGTCTTGCCGTGAAGATTGAAGAAGCAGTTGGCGTTAAAATGTCGCTGGAAGGAATTTACAAGTGGATTTTGTTCCCGGCATCAAAGATGGACGAGGAAATTCCTACAGCAACGAGGTATGTAGGTGTGTATGATACCAACGAATTCAAAATACGAGGCATTGAAGTCCGCCGCCGAGATACAACAAAGTACATTAAGCGTGCACAGGAAGCGATGTTGGAAGTTCTTGCCGGCGCAAACTCCCTCGTTGAAGTCGGCGCTATGGTCCCTCAGGTTCTTGATGTGACAAAAAAATTTGTAGATGACCTGAAACAGGGAAATGTGTCGCCGTTTGAGCTTGTCATTCGACGGCGTATCTCCAAAGACCCGTACGAGTATGCGAATAAGAATGTCAATGCAATCGTTTCGCAAACACTTGTCGAGGCAGGTGTAAAATTAATGCCGGGAGAAAGTATTCAGTACATCATTACCGATGCGACGGGAAAGAAAGACCCGATGAAAGCAAAACCGCTGGCTCTCTATGCGCTCGACGACGGCTACGACGCAGAAAAATATTCCGACATGGTGCTGGAAGCGGCTGAAACACTTCTTGAACCGTTGGGGTACAACAAGGAACGATTGAAGGAAGAATTAGGATTGGTGAAGAAAAAAATAAAGAAGATTTCACGCCGGAGAAAAAGCAAAATGCTTTCCGATCAATTAAGCTTTGCTCCGCGACTAATGAATCCTTGAGGCAATGAGATAGCGATACAACCTTCCAGCTTTTTCTATTCTATCTTTTTGCTTCTCCTTCAATATTTTCTTAAGTTAATAGAAAAAGTGAAGTTCACCGTAGCTCATACCGATTCTTCTGCCAGAGCAGGAATTTTAGAAACAGATCACGGCGTTATTGAAACGCCGATTTTTATGCCTGTAGGAACGCAAGGAACCGTGAAGGCAGTTGAACAGCGTGAACTTGAAGAAATCGGCGCGCAGATTATTCTTGGCAATACCTATCATCTGTATTTGCGTCCGGGAATTGAAGTCTTGCAGAAGATGGGCGGCCTTCATCAATTTATGAATTGGAAGAAACCAATTCTTACGGACAGCGGCGGATACCAAGTGTTTAGTCTTACCGATCTGCGAAAAATTTCACAGGATGGCGTAACATTCAAATCGCATTTAGACGGTTCATCGCATTTTTTTTCTCCAAAGAAGGTTGTTGAAATTCAGCGCGTGATTGGATCGGATATCATGATGGTGTTGGACGAATGTCCTCCGTTTCCGTGTGAAAAAGAATATGCTGTTGAATCGAACAAGCTTACGGTGAAATGGGCAAAGCTGTGTAAAGAGGCGGTAAAAGATTCTGAGCCGCTGTACGGACATCATCAAGCATTGTTTGCCATTGTGCAGGGAAGTGTGTTCAAAGAAATTCGAGAACAGAGTGCCAAGGCTTTAGTGGATGAAGATTTTGAAGGGTATGCCATCGGCGGATTAGCAGTTGGTGAACCTGCCGAAACGATGTATGCGATGACAGAATTTACAACACAGTTTTTACCGGTTACAAAACCTCGGTACTTGATGGGAGTTGGCACTCCGGAAAATTTGCTGGAGTCGATTGAACGGGGAATAGATATGTTTGATTGTGTGATGCCGACACGGAACGGAAGAAACGGAATGATTTTCACTCGAAATGGGAGAATGAACATCCGCAATGCAAAATGGAAAATGGATGATTCGCCGATCGATGATGGATTTGAGAGTTACACGAATAAGAATTTTTCTCGTGGGTATCTTCGCCATCTTTTTCAGGTGGATGAAATTCTAGGTCTGCAGTTAGCCTCAATCCACAATCTTGCTTTTTATCTCTGGCTGATGCGTGAAGCACGAAAACAAATTGTAGCGGATAATTTTTTGCACTGGGAACGCGAAACGCTGGGACAACTGGCAGTAAATATTTAATCATATTATAATTCAATCATATCACTAAAGAATAATTCGGAGAAAAATAATGTTGCATTCATTAATAGCAATGGCACCGGCACAACAAGGACAAGGCGGCGGAGAAATTTACAGCACTATTATCATGTTCGGTCTTATTATCGCCATCTTTTATTTCATGATCATCCGGCCGCAGCAAAAACGGGCAAAAGAACGAGAGCAATTGCTTTCGACGATTAAAAAGGGAGATAAAGTAGTAACTGCGGGCGGTGTGCACGGAAAAATTATCAGCGTTGAAGAAAAAACCGTACTTCTTGAAATTGCCGATAACGTGAAAGTAAAGATGGAACGAAGTTCAATTGCCGTTGTCAATAAACAAGGCGAAGTAGAAGGTATAACTCAGTAATGCAATTTCATTTTAACACCATAGAAGAGGCGCTCGAAGATTTTCGGAAAGGGAAAGTTCTCATTGTTGTTGATGATGAGGATCGTGAGAATGAAGGTGATTTTGTCGCCGCTGCTGAG
>JAQUOA010000237.1 GCA_028749215.1 Bacteroidota bacterium | reverse complement strand
CACCCACGTAGTGGACGCCGACAGGGCAATCAATTCCCGCGCGACGGTAAGAACGCATCAAACCGCCGGGCAGAGGATTTTTTTCCACAACGGTTACTTTAAAATTTAAAAGCGACAAAAGAATGCCTGCGCTCAGCCCGCCGATACCGGAGCCGATAACAACAATATTTTTGCCCTCGACAGGATTTCTCATATACCAATTCTAAATCAAAGCGCTATTTTTGTTGGCGTCGTTGTCGGCCTCCTCAACGTATTAGTAATACGCCTCGTCGCCTTCGCCTAACCGCCTCAATATCATCTTTGATTTAGAAATGGTATTAGTTTCCTTGGATTGTTTAAAAATTCCCCGGTCATTCCCCAGCTTGACTAGGGAATCCAGGAATTTCTTCTCTTTGTGCACTCCTATCAACTATGATTCAGTCTAAAAATAACATCATCACTATTATGAAATAAAAAATTTATTTTTTGTGAAATTATTCTACTTATTTTTAATTGAAAAATCATGAAATAATGCTAAGATGGCGATAACTTAAAAATAAAAAAGGGCTATAAAAAATGGATAAAAAGAAACTTATACAACAAATTGAGGGCTTGCGTGAATCGAGAGTGATTACGTACTTGACGAGTGATCGACAGGGTCCGTTTAATGCACGGATTGCGATGGATGTGATTCCCTTTATGAGTAAGCAGTTGCAGAGTATTGGTAAAATTAAAAACATTGACTTGTTTCTCTATAGCTCAGGCGGGGACACTATGGTCCCATGGAGACTTGTTTCTATGATTCGTGAATATTGCGACAAGTTTTCTGTTCTAGTTCCTTATAAGGCTCACAGTTCCGCAACAATGATTGCGCTTGGTGCTGATGAAATTGTGATGAGCAACCTCTCTGAAATTTCGCCCATTGATCCTTCAACCGCGAATATATTTAATCCTCCCGATCCGACTAATCCACAAGATAGGATTCCAATAAGCGTCGAAGACGTAATGGCATATTTTGACCTGGCAAAGAATAAATTCGGAATTAAAGGAGATGAGGAGCTTTCAAGGATATTTACAAAATTTACAGAATCGAACCCACAAATCCATCCTTTAGCACTTGGAAACGTAAATCGTATACACAACCTTATCCGCATTCTCGCAAAGCGACTTCTTAAAAGCCACAAAGTTCAGCTAAAAGAAGATGCAATTGAGAAGATTGTCGATTATTTTACGGAAAAGCTGTATTCCCATCAATATCTTATTGGAAGAAAAGAGGCAGAAGAAGATTTAGGCATTAAAACAATTGTAACTGCAAATGATGCCCTCTCGAACGCTATGACTGATCTATATGAGGATTACAATGAAGAATTAGAATTCGGAAAAATGTGGAATCCCGAGAATGAACTTGGTGCAAATGCAGTACAAACTAAAAAAGATTACAAAATCGCTTTTGTTGAAAGTTCGTCTTTTTCAAATTATTACGAGATTTCCGCTGAATATCGAAAACAGCAAGTAAATGTGTTACAGCAAACACCGCAAGGACCAATTCAAATTCCGCAGGAACAGGTTGGATTTAAGATCATTAGTCAAGGGTGGAAATAATTTAATGTAAGTTTAGTCACGACAATTTTAAAATTCTTAAATGAGAACATAGGTTTTGAAATATTTTGCAAAAAGAATCAACATATGCTAGAAAAACTCGTAAATGACTTTTTTCAATAAAGAATACAATGAAAAATGAATCTATGAAACTACCGAAGAAAATAACACCTTGCCCCATTGTCGAGGCTCTCGTTGAAGTGAGGTTTGAATCAGATTTACCTGGCGAAGCAATCTTTGGAATAATTTATAATGCATTCCAGAAAGAATTTCCAAAGTTTGATAAGCTACCTATTTTAGAACTTCCAGATCAAATTCGTTCAAATGATCCAAATCTTAAATATTTACCTCATTACAAACTCAGTGTGGGAGATTATATAATACAGGTCGGTCCAAAAGTATTTTCTTTCTCCAATATAAATGAATATGTAGGATGGGAAGTGTTTTACAAAGAAATCAGTCTGATATTTAAAAAAATAAATGAATTGAGAATTATTAAAGAAACACAAACATGGAGTTTTAGATGTATAAATATTTTCCCCGAAATTAATATATTCGAAAAGTCGGATTTAAATATTACTCTTAAAAAGAATCGTCTAGAAAAAGATATTAATTTGCTCATCAATTTACCTTCAAATGGTTTTGTAAATGTTTTAAGGATGGTCAGTTTCGCAGAACTTGTAAGTGGATCAGGTAAATTGCTAAGAGGGTCCGTTATCGATATTGATACAAAATCTAGTGAAAAGAGTTCAGATTGTAGTGATATGGAAAGGATAATCAGTGCCGCTCACTTGGAAGAAAAAAAACTATTCTTTAGTTTGCTTGAAGACGAATATATAAAATCTCTTAAACCAGAGTATTGATTTTTATGGCAAGTAATACAAACTATCTACCTGTAATTCCTGCCGCTGCGGCAGTGTTATTGTACGCATATATCGGCACGATCAATATTCCAGAGCGTAATATTAATTCAGTAAAGAAAGGGAGTAATATTATGGCGAGCATGGGAAATACGACCGCAACAAAAATGCCTTTTGAAATTAGTGATTATCAGTTTATAGATGAAAACAAGAAAATTACAGAACAGATAAATGTTATTCATAATGTTTTATCTATTCTTTTAGAAGAGTCTCAGGACTTAGATCCCAAATATTCCAAGGTAGTTGATAAATATTTTTGGGATTTGGTATGATTGACTTCGAAGAAGTAAAAAAATACCTGCCACAATATCTATCTAGTAAGTCTCAAGATAAATTATTCCAAGAATTAAAGTCATTCCCAAAAAACATTGACGACAGACTGTATTCACAAGTATTAAAAAAAGACGGGATTGTGTATCAAGGAGATGGAATCAATGGGATGCTAGTCGTTAATCTTCCATTAGAAGAAATTAGGCCTGTCCGTTCAATGATACTATCTAATAGTTGTTCTATTCATGCAGATAACAAGAAATTATCCCCATCAAGAATAATTTATGCTCCAATATTTAATTTACAGAAATATGTAGAGAGACTTACTGAAGAATTAAAGAATGAGGAAAATTTCGGAACTAAAATTGCAGAACATATTGATTCATTAAAAAGACAATTGAATACGCAAATATTTTATTTACCTAAAGGTGGCGACTTAGAGGATGATTCAATGGTTTTTTTAGATAGACTTAACAATTGTCCGACAGATTATATTACATCTGAAGAAATTAGCAAACGGAAAATATTCACTCTTAGCGATTACGGATTTTATTTGTTTCTCATAAAACTATCAATTCATTTCACAAGAGTTCGTGAAGATATAGAAAGGACTCTGCTAGCGCCACATTAATGTGTCAGGACTGTACCCATCTTTTTTATCTTTGTCTTAAATTCAGGAACAGTGCACTTACACGCGTATACGTATAAAGAAAAGGGAAAGTGTTTATCAAGTCTGCCGTTGACTGTTGAGGAAGAACAAATAGTAAAATAACCTGTGCCAACCCTGACCGCTTTTTTAGTTTCCTTGGATTACTCTGTTTGCAGTTATTCGCTTTTTACCGGTTGGGCTTCAATGAGAGTCATCAATAGTGAATAATTAAATGCCTCGTTGGCCTGTAGTTCAATGGTTTGATAAATATTTCCCGTCGTTTTGCTAAACTTGAGCTGACGCTTCAGAATGCCGGCTGACGAGTAGCGTTTAATTACCGTGTCTTCCGATTTATCGTTAATGACATCGATCCAGTCTCCGTTTTCTTCAAGATAACGGCAGGCAGTTGCTCCATCGGGAAGAATACCTTTCACCTGAAGTGTTCCTTCCGGCGCAAAAAAGATCAGCTTAATGTCTTCAATCATATTTTTCGCGAAATCTGCCGAATCAAGAGGAGGCAACGCCCGATTGACTTTGAGCGTGCCCGGACCGGATTCGGCTTCAAACAGCACCATTCCTTCCGCGGTCATAATTGCGCAGGATATGATGCGCGTGGAAGGATCGGCCAGAGTTACGCCGATAATTACACTCTGCGTTTCGCCAAACATACGGTTTTCAATGGAGTGTACCAGTCTATATTTTTCTTTTAAAAAAGGAAAAGGACAAGTTAAAGCTTTTTCCT
>JAQUOA010000236.1 GCA_028749215.1 Bacteroidota bacterium | reverse complement strand
AAGCGCAATGCATCTTGTTTAAACTGTGCATCGAATTTTCGACGACGTCTTGGTTCTTCCATTGAGACACCTCCTGACAGAATATACTGTCTTTTCTTGGTGTCCGAAAGTTCGGGGCAAGCTCACTTATAGATAGTGCTGTATACTCTGTCTTGTGTAAGCCAGAAATTAGTGTTACACCAAATCGCCCGGCAGATTGTTTACCGGCTCCAGAATTTACAGGATTTTCAGATTTCTGGCACCCAACTAAAAATAACAATATTCCTAAAACCACTACATAGCGTTTCATATGACCTCCTTAAATTTTATTTAATGTTTGCTATATACATATTATACACGCTCTACTGTGAAAGTTCTCCTTACCTTAATATAAATGACTACTGTCTAATTCTTTATGTTCTCGTTGAATAAACCACAAAATTCTGAATTCTAAATATCCGATAACCACACATAACATCACAAAGACCGCGTGGTGTATGAGTTCTGAAGAAATAAATTGTTTACGCATGGTTCGGTGTCTCCTCTATAGATTCTTGATATTCTGACTTTAAAATCACACCAAAGCACTTATCTCAAAGAATTTTTCCCTGATCTTCTTCCAATTAAGAAGAAAAAGAGCAACGACATCAATAACAGCTGGAATTAGAAGCGAAAGAATTAACCCAAAGTGATCTCTCTGTGGTCCTCCGAATAATTGCGGAGTAGTTGATAATGCTCCCGCTACCGCTCCATCAATATGGTCAACAATTGAAATAAACAAATACAAGAAAGAGTAGAGCCATGTGGCAAAATTTCTTTTCAACCATAGAACGTAAAGAAAGAAAAAGGAACCGAGGGCTACTATTGTATCAAGAATAGCCGGAAACATCCACGATTCATTTTCTTTCTTATTCAGAATATCAATGATGAGCGGTATGGCAATAAAACGTAGAATTTGAATTGCTCCCCATACGGTTAGAAAAATAAAAACAACCATACTTGTTTTGTCTAATTTGTTGTTTTTCATAATTTGGTTCCAGTCGCAGAAAAGTCGTGATGCTTTTTATACGTTAATTTCTTTCACCAAATCAATATCGAAACTCTACCTTTGAAATCAAATCACAACTTGAATTTAACTCTGTAATCTCGATGAGGGTCATTATAATTCCTGTTCTGCTGTTTCACCTTCAAAAGTATAATACATGAGACATATTGGAATAAGTGTGAACCATACTCTGGTTTCATTGATAAGTGCAAAACATACATTTGAGGCTATGAGCGAGATTATAAATACCACAATTTTATAATGCTGAATAGTTGCGTCTTTCCATGTTCTTAGAACAATCCAAAAGATAAATCCGGCAACAATATATTTCATAAAATCGAAATCGTAAAATATTTTATCGTGACTAAGAGAAAGAATATTATCAGTCAAACAGAAATGATTGCCAAAAAATTGATGACTTTCATCCACTCCGATCCTTTCCATGTGCGAGGCGATAAATAAATGTTCTCTTAAAAATGTTACGATAAAAACACCACACAGTATCAGGCAAATCCCGAATAATATTTTTTTCCAGTTTGTTGTACCAAACGATCCATCAATCACAAGCCATAACGGAATAAATAAAGCCGATTCGCGATTGAATATTGCTGCAAAGAATAAAACGGTGAAATAAAAAATACTCTTCCTTTGCGATATTCCTAATGCCAACAGCGTGAAAAATAATAAATCAAAATAATCCCATGCGTAAAATTCTCTCCCGCTTTGCAAAAATATAAAAGCTACAATGAAGTACATTACATTGTGAAGTGATTTTTTGAACGCATGATACGCGGCAATGTTTGAGATCGAACACATGAAAAGTCCGACAACTTGATAGGCTCTAATGTCGGTAATCGAAAAAACAGTTGAAATCTGTTGAATGATAAATCCGGACATAAGCCGATTTTGATACGCTCTCCAAAATGGATTTCCCGATAACACGCTGAGTGTTTCATTAACGATTGTAATTGCATTGGGAACTTGAATACACCAAATAATTCTAAACTCAAGATACCCCAGCACGATACACATGATGTATGGAAAATATTTTTTCATTGTGTACTAAAGTTTTAACTATCAAAACTTTGACTTTAAATCACACCAAAACACTTATCTCAAAGCTTCACTTTCTTTCTTATTCAGAATGTCGATGATGAGCGGTATGGCAATAAATCTTAAAATTTGAATAGTTCCCCATAGGCTTAGAAAAACAAAAACAGCCATACTTATTTTTTCTCATTTGGTGTTCTTCGTAATTTCATTCCGGTTGCAAAAAGTTGTGATGCTTTTTATAAGTTAATTTCTTTCACCAAATCAATATCCAAACTCTTCCTTTGAAATCAATTTATACAAAATCACTCGTCGCTGCAAAATTTTTCTTTACTATTCGCTACATGGATGTCTTTGTCTGCTTTCTCAACGTTTTGTTGTTGAGTGACGGAGAAAAATACACTACCTTTGCAACAACTTCTTTTCTGTCGTTTTCACCAAAGGCACACCATGAACCCACACCTCAAACTTTACCCCGTTCCGCAGATCAATTCCATTCAGGATATGATCATTCATTCGGCAAACGTATACGGTGACAAACTTGCGCTCGAAGATTTGAATGAAACGCCGATTCCGCGCATCACGTATCAGGCACTGCTTAAACATATTCTAAAATTCGGAACCGCACTTAAAAAAATCGGTTTGCCTGAACGAAGTCACATTGCGGTCATTGGAGAAAACCGCGTTCAATGGGCCATCAGTTATTTAACAGCGGCTTGTTTCAATTACGTTATCGTTCCAATAGATAAAAACCTGAGCACGAACGAAATTCTGAATGTGATTCACGAATCGGATGCCGAGGCAATTATTTTTTCTGAACAATTTGAACCTGTCTTCAGGGAAAAACATTCGTCGCTGTTAAAAGTGAAGCAGTACATTTCAATGGACGAGACATCGTCGGGCCACCATTTTTATTCCATGACGGAATTAATCCGAACATCACCGGGATGCACTGTTGAAGAACTTCCCCGGATTCAACCGACTGAGATGAGCGCTATTATTTTCACCTCCGGAACACTCGGACGCGCAAAGGGGGTGATGCTGTCACAGCACAACATTGCGTCAAATCTCATGGCGATGCTCAGTGTGTACATGATGTATCCAACCGACCGCTTTCTTTCTGTTCTGCCAATCCATCACACGTACGAATGCAACTGCGGCATGCTCTGCCCGCTCTATGCCGGATCATCTATTCACTATGCACGGTCATTGAAAACAGTCGTTGATGATCTTCAACAGGTGCACGCCACCATTCTTCTCGGCGTTCCATTGCTGTTCGATAAAATGTTTAAACGAATTCACAAAGGAATTCAAGAAAAGAAAGCTGTCGCCAAAATACTTCATCCAATCATTCGGATCACCGATGCATTGCAGCAGTTTGGATGGAAGAGCGCGAAGAAAACGATCTTCAAAGAAATTCATCACAAGTTTGGCGGCTCTATTCGTTCGTTCATTGCCGGCGGCGCCGCAGCAGACCCGCTGGTTGCGAAAGGATTGCGTGACTTAGGGTTCATGTTCATTCAAGGATATGGTTTGACAGAAACCTCCCCTATTCTTGCATTGAATTCTCCTTTAAATTTTAAAGATGATGCGGCAGGTATTCCGTTACCCGGCGTAGAAATTATGATCAATAATCCGGACCATGATGGAATCGGTGAAGTATACGCCAAGGGAAAAAACGTGATGCTTGGTTACTACAAAAATCAAGCGGCAACGGCTGAGGTATTTGACAACGGATGGTTTAAGACGGGTGATTTAGGGTTTATTGACAACGACGGTTTTCTGCACATCAGCGGAAGAAAGAAGAATGTCATCATCTCAAAGAGCGGGAAAAACGTTTTTCCCGAAGAGATTGAAGATGTGCTGAACCGCAGTCCGTTTATCATGGAATCGATGGTGTACGGCGAACAAGATTCAAAACTGGGAGAAATAATTGCGGCGCAGGTTGTTGTTGACGCTGAGGCGATGATAGAATATTCGGAATCGACCGGCAAACAAATTACCGGTGAATTACTGCATCAGATCATTGCTGAGGAGGTAAAAAAGGTGAACAAACAGCTAAGCAGTTACAAACAGATTCGCAAGTTCGTCA
>JAQUOA010000041.1 GCA_028749215.1 Bacteroidota bacterium | reverse complement strand
AAGTAACCAAATGAATGCGGAGAAGCAAAACAATCTTCAATTGCCTCTCTCCTGTTTTTGCCTTACTTTGTTTCAGTAATATTTTTCATAGTCATACCAAGGAGTTGTTATGAGAACTATAAAAATAGCTTTCATTGTTACATTGTTTATTGCTCAGTGTTCATTGAGTCAAACCAAACGCCCCATGGAATTAGAAGATCTCTTCCGCATTCAGCGCGTGAGCGATCCGCAGCTTTCGCCGAATGGAAAATCTGTTGCGTTCGTTGTTACTGTGGTGGACAAAGCAAATAATAAAACGAACAGCGATATTTGGCTTATTCCGGCAGCGGGCGGTGAAGCAAAACAGCTTACCAATTCTCCAAAGCACGATCGTCATCCGCGCTGGTCTCCTGATGGAAAATTTATTGCTTTCGAATCGAACCGTAACGGTTCGTATCAAATCTATCTGCTCAATGTTGCCACCGCTGAAACAAAACAGGTGACAAATATTTTCTCTGAAGCGAATGGCGCGATCTGGTCCCCGGATGGAAAACAGCTCGGATTTATTTCTGCTGTCTTTCCGGAATTTTCAGACAAACCGTACGCTGTTGCCGATTCTTTGAACAAAGCAAAACAAGAAGAACGAGACAACAGCAAGGTTAAGGCACGCATCCTCACCAAACTTCTCTATCGTCATTGGGACAGCTGGGTGGACGATAAACGGCAGCATATTTTTGTCATCAATGTTGACGGAACAAATCCGCATGATGTAACGCCGGGAGATCGCGATGCAGTGCCGACATCATCCACTTTTTCTACCGGAGATGACTTTACATTTTCTCCTGACGGAAAAGAAATTGCGTACACTGCCACACCGATCCCGATTCATGATGAATCATGGAGCACAAATCACGACATCTACAGTGTGAATCTGGAAACCGGCGAACGAAAACAGATCACGACCAATCCAGCTGCCGATGTTTTTCCGCAATATTCTCCTGATGGAAAATATATCGCCTATCGCGCACAATCACGCGCAGGATTTGAAGCCGACCGCTGGCAGTTGATGCTGCTGGATCGTGCGACAGGAAAATTGAAAAGTCTTTCTTCAACATTCGATTCAAATGTGGAATCATTTGTTTGGTCAAACAACAGCAAAACCATTTACTTTGACGCCGAAGAGAAAGCAAACAAACCGCTTTGGTCCACAACGTTGGATGGAAAAATTACTAAAGTGTTTGATAATGCTTCCAACGGAGATGAAAATATTTCTTCGGATGGAAAAACGATTGTCTTTTCGTATCAAACCATGTCTCGCCCGGCTGAAATCTATACTGCAAACAGCAGCGGCCAGAATGCAAAACAACTGACGCATGTGAACGACGAAATCTTTTCACACATCGAATTTTCTGAACCTGAATACGTTTGGTATGAAGGAGCTAGCGGCGCTAAAGTTCAAATGTGGATTGTGAAACCTCCCTTCTTTGACGGAAAGAAAAAATATCCGCTGGTGTATTGGGTTCACGGCGGACCGCAGGGTGCATTCGGAAACTCATGGTCATTCCGATGGAATCAGCAGCTGTGGGCAGCGCAGGGATATGTGCTTGCACTTCCCAATCCGCGCGGCTCGACAGGTTTCGGTCAGAAATTTACGGATGAAATTTCCAAGGACTGGGGCGGGAAAGTATTTACTGATGTGATGAATGGAATTTCGTACATGGAAAAACTTCCATACATCGACACCACAAAAATGGCAGCAGCGGGCGCCAGCTACGGCGGTTACATGATGAACTGGCTGAACGGACATACGAATAAATTTAAAACCATGATCAATCACGACGGTGTGTACAATTTCAGTTCAATGTACGGCGTCACAGAAGAAACATGGTTCGACGAATGGGAACACGGCATTCCATGGGAGACACCGGATTATGATAAATTTTCCCCGCATAAGTTTGCGGGAAATTTTAAAACACCAACACTCATTATTCATAACGAATTAGATTTTCGCGTGCCGGTGGGCGAAGGACTTCAATTATTCACCGCGCTCCAGCGCAAAGGTATTCCATCTAAATTGCTGTATTTCCCCGACGAAGGACACTGGGTGTTGAAACCCGGGAACAGCGAACTGTGGCACAAAACAATTTTTAGCTGGCTGGCTGACTATTTAAAAAAGTAATTGTGAAGGATGAAATATGAATTATGAAATTTCATCCCTCATAATTCATACTTCTTAATTAAGATGAGTTTTACAAAAAGAATAATTTCAATTCAAAAAAAATCTAACTCGCTTCTCTGCGTCGGCCTTGACACTGATCAAAAGAAAATTCCTTCTCATCTGCAATCGAAGAAGAGCGGCATGCTGGAATTTAATAAGCAGATCATCAATGCCACAAAAGATTTTGCGTGCGCATATAAAATCAACTTTGCATTTTATGAGGCGCTCGGAAAAGAAGGCTGGACAATTGTCGAAAAAACCAGAGCATCCATCCCCTCATCTATCATTACGATTGCCGATGCAAAACGGGGCGATATAGGAAACTCCTCAGCTTATTACGCTAATGCAATTTTGAATGAGATGGGATTCGATTCCATTACTGTTGCGCCGTACATGGGGAAAGATTCTGTTCAGCCGTTCCTTCAATGGGAAAATAAAGGGGTGTTTCTGCTTGCATTGACATCCAATGAAGGGGCACTCGATTTTCAGTACAAAAAAATCGGCAAGAAAAGATTGTTTGAAGAAGTTGTTGCTCAGTCACAGCAATGGACAGACAAACAGAATCTCGGATTTGTTGTCGGCGCAACAAAGACGAAAGATATTCAGTCGGTTAGAAAACTCGCACCCGCTGCACCATTCCTTGTTCCCGGTGTGGGGACGCAAGGTGGAAATATTGATGATGTCATAAAATATGGCTGCACTAACGATGGATTTGGTGTTGTAATCAATGCAAGCCGTAGTGTGTTGTACGCTTCAAGCGGAAAGGATTTTGCAGATGTTGCAGGGAAAGAAACGGAGCGGTTGAAAAATGAAATCAATTCGTATCGAAAAAAATACTTCACTGCAGGATAATTGTCGCTGGTCGTTGGCGATTGTTAGCGGATCACTGAATCATGCGCGAAGATTTACTTCGACATATCTGGTCAAAAAAACTCTTTGATGAATCGCGTATCGCCACAACGGATGGCAAACCGATTCGTATTTTCAATTCCGGCACAATAACAACCTCCGGCGGCCCTGATTTCCGAAATGCTAAAATTGAAATTGGAAGGACTGTCTTCACCGGTGACATTGAATTTCATCGTACGTTTGAAGATTGGAATGCACACCATCATCATCACGATCCGAAGTATAATTCTGTCATTCTCCACGTTGTATTAAACGGAGACGCACACGCAACTCCATCACACAGCGGAAGATATATTGCCACTGTTGTCCTTGAACCAGCCCTCTTGCATCCCATCAATGCTCTCGCCGATCAATTGATGCGTGAAGAATATACCTCGCAAAGTGGGCTGATCAAATGTTCATCATTGAATGACAGCATTGATGCAACATTGCTCCAAGAATGGATTCGCATGATGTATCGCGAGCGGTTACAGGAAAAAGTTTTTCGACTTCACGAGAGACTCTGCAGCATCATCGTAACACAACAACGCATCATCGGTGAACCTCACCCGCCGTACAACGACACACTTGACGATTTTCCACTCCCTGATGCAACATTAGATATGCATCTCTTCAAACAAAAAATCGGATGGGAACAACTGCTGTATGAAGAGCTATTGGATGGATTGGGATATTCAAATAATCGCAAACCATTTCGCACATTGGCTGATTATATTTCGCTCATCACGCTAAAGGATCTTTCTGCACAAAGGGAATTATCGTCGGTTGAAATCCAAGCGATTCTTTTCAAAGTATCCGGGTTACTTCCTGCACTCGGAAGTTTAGAAGATCAACAATCAAAAATACAGATTCATCAATTGCATACCGCGTGGAATGGATTGCCAAAGAAAATTTCATTAACACCTATTCATTCAACCGAATGGAATTTTTCACCAACTCGCCCTTCCAATTTCCCGACAATCAGAATTGCAGCGGCAAGCGTTTTACTCCATCAACTGTTATGCAATTCTCTTTTCAAATATATCATTACGATAGTTGAAGGAAAATTCTCTTCGCCGCAAAGTAAAATTGAACAATTGTTGAAAGCACTGGACGTTGGCGACGATCCATTCTGGAATTTTCATTACTCATTTTCCGAAGCCACGCATAAAAAGCATACGTTGCTGGGTGATTCAAGGAAATTTGATATCATCGTCAATACGATGATCCCTTTTGTTGCATTGTATGCAAAAGTTTTTGGGAAAAACGAACTTGCGGACCATTGTTTGAATATTGCTGTCGAGCTTCCGTTGCTTGAAGACAATGCTGTTCTGCGCATAATGCATAAACATCTTGTGAAGGGAAAAATCAACATTGAGTTTGCTTATCAACAACAAGGATTGATACAACTAAATAAAAAATATTGTGTCGTTGAACGATGCGGTGAATGTGAAATAGGGAAAAAGGTTCTTCAATAATGAATTGGCTCAATGAAATCGATACCGAGCTTCACAGGGTGCAGCCAAATGAAAATTCCGGCAGGACACGCACAATTGCACGGCGGATTGCCGGTATTGCATTAATAGAGTTGCAAAAAAATAATCCAGACAAGCATTTTGAAAAAGATTATCTCAAAGTGTTGCGGGAAATTCTTGCTTCAACTGCCCATCCTAACGATGTGCTGGCGGCGGCACATCGTCTTCAAGCACGCGTTAATGTAGACTTCACCTCTCCATCAACCGACCCCATTGCCGATGCGATGATCATTGTAGAGTATGTGAAACAGCAATTGCATTCATAATTTCCTTCTTCTTTGTATATTATTCTATCCAGAACCAAACACTAAAAATCTATGACTTTGTACGACCGAAGAAAATTTCTCATCACATCTGCATACACGGGCTGCTCTTTATTTTGCGGAGGAACCCTGGCAAGTGTCCTTGGAGGGTGTGAAACTGTCGAAACGGGTGAACCGATGATAAAAATTTCCGAGATGCAGACACTTCAAACAATTGGCGGCGCAATAAAAAAGCGCTACAGCAAAGTTAATCACGGCGAAACAATTATTATCATTCGACAATCAGAAGATCATTTTGTAGCGTACGCGGCGCAATGCACACATCAGGGAACTGAAGTAAAACTTCCTAAAGGCGGTATCATCGTGTGCCCTAATCACGGTTCACGCTTCAACATACGTGACGGAAAAGTTTTGGATGGAGAGGCATACCAGCCGCTGCATCAAATTCAAACGCAGTACGATAAAGCACATGGCCTATTGAAAATCGGCTGACAAAATTCACATTGCAAAATATGGTTTCCATCATCATCTGCACATACAATAGGGCAGCTTTGCTCCCCCGCGCAATTCAATCGGTGTTGAAACAAACATTTGCTGATTGGGAATTGATTGTTGTTGATGATGGCAGTACGGATAACTCGCATGAAATTGTTTTGAATTTTCTTTCCAATGATTCGCGGATCAAATATTTTTACCATCACAATCGTGGCTTAGCGGAAGCACGAAATGTGGGACTGAGGCTGGCGTTGGGAGAGTACATTACGTTTTTAGATTCGGACGACGAATACGCACCGCACCACATTGCCAAACGGCAGACGTACTTGACAAAGCATGCCTCTGTGGGAATGATTCATGGCGGCGCAAAATTAATTGGCCCGAAAGGAAAGCGGTATGTCGTTGACTTGACAAATCCTAAAAAGAAAATTCACTTACGAAATTGCCATATAGGCGGCACATTCTTTTTTAGAAGAAAAATTGCGGCAAAGGTGCGGGGGTTTCGTTCAATAAAATTCGGCGAGGATTTTGATTTTTACCGTCGGGTGAAAAGATATTTCACTATTGCTAAAGTGAACTTCCCGACATATCTGTACCATCTTGATGTTGAAGACCGTCTGTGTGATGTATTTACGGAGGCGTTGCACAACAAAGATTAAATTTTTGACTCTTTGCGGATTTGATTTTCCATTTTGAAATGGTCTTCAGCAGAAATTCCGAGCTTTTCGCGCAGTGTTTCCAAGTAATCAGATTCTTCCGGCCGCACAACACCATCTTCCCACACTCGTCTCAAAGCATGAAAGTATGCATCGCTTTTGGTTGCCGCTTCTATTTCTAAAAATTTTTCATTGGAGATGTTGATGAGACTTTTTAAGACTTCCAACAAAATTCGTTCGTCGCTTGTAATGACACCATCGAGCCATGCTTTTTGAAACATGGAGCGAAGGATTTCTTCCCCCTGTTTTTGCAGCGATTCTCCTGACGCCGACTTTTTTATTGATTCGATTTCTTTTTGAAGCGTTGCAATCTGTGCTAACGATTCTGCACTGGCTATTTCTTTTGCCCGTTCAATATCTTTTTGATATTTTGCTTTAAGTGCTTCAAGTTCTTTTTCGCCCGACTTTCCTGCTTGCTGCTTGGCTGCTGCAAGCTCTTGCTGCAACGCCGTAATTTGTGCAGAGAGATTTTTTTCGGCCGCTTCTTTTAAAGCCTGCGTCTCTTTTGCCTGCATCGTCAATTGAGCAACATCGCGTTGCAGTTTAGCCTGCGTCGCCGCAAACTCTTGGCGCAACGCCTCTAGTCGTACCGCTGCATCATCTTTTATTTTTGTCGTTGCTTCTTCTTTGGGTTGTGTCTTCTCTTCATTTTTGGCGAGTTTTTTGGGGGCTATCTCTTCAACCGCGGTTTGTTCAGCTTTTTTGACTGATTCTGGTTCAACCGCAGATTTGATCGGTTCAGAAGTTTTTTCTTTTGGTAATTCTTCAGCCTTTTCGTTTGCCTTTTGGGTATCGACTAATTGTTTAACTTTTTCTTCTTCTGCTTTTTTCTTTTCTTCAGTGATGGAAACATTAATACGATCTTTGTATGCCATGGCATACATATTATTCGGTTCAACTGCCAGCGCTTTCGTCACTTCCGCAAGTGCTTTATTCCAATCAGCCTCTTTAATGTAACGATCGGCAGCTTTTAATAATTCACCAATTGATTTCTTCGGCGAATCTTTTTCTGAATGTGGTGAAGCCATACTGTGTAGGATAACCCTTCTTTAGTAAAGACAATATACCCAAGACGCGTATGAATTTCAATGATACGCGCATGAATATACTTAGGCGATTTAATTGTATTGACACAATGACGTTTTCTTTTCGCAATTCAATGAATTCTTAGTACTTTGTCTCAGTATAATTTCCGTATCATTCAAAAATATTGTTTTTCGCAATAGGTGTGGCTATTTCACAGCGATCATTTTTAAAAAAATTTGCTTGGCTTTCTGTTGCCGCGGCTATCGCAACCATTGGCTTGAAAAGCCTTGCCTACGTTTTGACCGGCTCCGTCGGTTTGTTGTCTGACGCAGTAGAATCGCTCGTCAATCTCGTAGGCGCATTGATGGCTCTTGGAATGCTGACCGTTGCGGCTCGTCCTGCTGATGATGAACATGTATATGGTCACGGCAAAGCAGAATATTTTTCAAGCGGTGTAGAAGGAGTTCTCATTCTGATTGCTGCAATAAGTATTGGCATCACCGCAGCACAACGATTCATTTCACCAAGACCCCTTGAACAAATTGGTTTGGGCTTACTGGTATCCGTCGGAGCGTCTCTGGTAAATTTAATTACGGCATTAATTATTCGGCGAGCTGGAAAACGGTATCAGTCAATCACATTAGAAGCGAATGCACAACATTTAATGACAGATGTCTGGACATCTGCGGGCGTTCTTGTAGGAGTGGGTGCGGTGGCGTTTACAGGCTGGGAGCGGCTTGACCCTGTGGTTGCAATATTTGTCGCACTTAATATTGTATGGTCTGGTATATTAATCGTCCGAAAGTCAGTTCAAGGATTGATGGATATCGCCCTCCCGAAAGAGGAATTGGAAAAGGTTCAGAAAGTATTGGATGCGTATAAAACAGACGAGATATCTTTTCATGCTCTTCGCACACGGCAAGCGGGAGCGCGCCGATTCGTGTCAGTGCATGTCATTGTTCCCGGACAATGGACGGTTCATGAAGGACACCAGCTTTTAGAGCGTATCGAAAATGATATGAGAAAAATTTTAAACAACGGTACGATCTTTACACACTTAGAATCCGCCGATGATCCCGCCTCGTGGGCTGATATTGCATTAGACCGCAACTAAGAAAGTGAAATTATTTTTGCACCAAACTTTGAACCATATTGGTCACGGTTCGAAAATCAATTTTTCCGCTCCCCATTTGCGGCAGTTTTTCAATGAGCACAAATTGCTTTGGCAAGGCAATGTTCGGAAGCTTATCACTCATCTTTTTTAGAATATCTTTTTCATCAATTTTTCCAGTCACCGCCGCCACGATCTTAGCACCTTTCATTTGGTCAGGTACTTCGACGACACAACAAAGAATTTCTTCGGGTAACAATTTCTCTAAAACATCTTCCACTTTAATCAACGAAACCATTTCACCGCCAATTTTCACAAAACGTTTTAAACGGCCAACATGCCATAAATAACCGTCGTCATCCATCCATCCCATATCACCCGTGTCGTAATACCCGTGTCGGAAAGCAAGGCTTGTTTGTTCAAAATCATCAAAGTACCCTTTCATAACATTATCGCCTTTGACCAAAATTTTTCCTGTCTCGCCAATCTTGCATTCTTCACCCGTCTCATAATTTTCTAATCGCACTTGAACTCCAGGCAAAGGCCTTCCGACGCTTCCAGGACGATTATGCGCTTGGGTATTAACACATAAACCAGGAGAAGTTTCTGTTGTGCCGTACGCTTCCAGCAATATTTTATTATGCTTATCGGCAACTCCTTTCCGCAGTGCATCGGGACACTTATCGGCGCCGCATAGCATCAGACGACAGCTTTCAAAATCACCGGGATTCGATTTATGAAGATATCCCCAAAAAAAACTCGGAGTGCCGACCATAATAGTGGCTTTTTCTTCTCGGACGATGTCGCAGACGACTTTAAAATCAAGCGGGTTTGCGTACGTAACAATACTCATTCCAAAATACATTGGGACCCACATATGAGCCGTTTGACCGAAGACATGAAACAACGGGAGGTTTCCAAGAAAACGATCATCGGAATAAAATTGATACACTTTGGTCAAGCTTTGAATGTTTGCATGAATATTTTTGTGAGTAAGCTGTACTGCTTTCGGATCTTTTTCGCTTCCGCTGGTAAAAAGAATAACGATGGTATCATTTTCATTTCCCTGCGCTATTGCTTTTTTTAGAAAAAACGTCGGGAGTTTTGAGCGAAGAGCTGCCTGAAGTTTTTCAACAACGGTAATGCTTTTCATGATATCTTCGATAAAAACCATGCCGGGAACAATCGGGCATTGGATTTTTTCAAGCAACGCTTTTGACGTAATGATAGTTTTAAAGTCGCATTTCTTTTGGGCGAATTCACAATTTTGAGCTGCCCCCGTGGAATAGTTGATCATCACTGGGATTCGTCCGCTCATCAACGTACCGAGAATTGCCAGCATACACCCTGCAGATGTCGGGATCATAATTCCAAGAAATCCAGAGTCGTACTTTTGGAATTTTTCGGTCAAAATCAAAGACGCAATTAATGCTTTGGAATATGTTATCCGTCGGTTCGTTGTTTTATCAATAATAAACACCTTATTGCCGAACTGTTTGGCAGATTCTACAAACTTATGATGTAATAGCATGGTGTGTCCCCCATAGTGATGATCAAATGCAAAGCCAAGTTAGCTTTTCACTTTTGAAAATGCAATCTACTCTCAGTAAAAATTCAATGTAAACCGGTGAACTATGTCGGTGAGCCTTTTCTACGGGTAATAAATTTTAGCACTCCGGCCTCTTTCTTTTGCTTGTTTTTCGACTCACCTTCCGTTGGCAAAAAAAATAATTATTGTGCTATTGACATTTAAACTTATTTTATTAGTTTTAATGATAACATAACTTATAAAGTAAGTTAAAATCATATATTACCTAACTAATTTAAGTAATCACTAATAGAAAGGATTCTATGAAAAAAATCGAAGCCATCATTCGGCCACACAAAATCGATGCAGTCAGAGATGGGCTGCAAGAAGCAGGATATCGTGGGCTCACCGTTACTGAGGTAAAAGGATATGGAAGGCAGATGGGACACAGTGAAATTTATCGGGGGTCGGAATACACGATAAATTTTCTTCCGAAAGTAAAAATTGAACTCGTCTGTGCCGATGGTAAAATTGATTCTGCGGTAGCTATTATCATCAAGCAGGCAAAAACCGGAGAAGTAGGAGATGGTAAAATATTCATTTCTGCGGTAGAGGAAGCCATTAGAGTACGCACCGAAGAAGTTGGTGACGATGCTCTTTAATAATTAACCATGTTTGTTCACCATTAAAAAAAGGTACCAAATGAAACATAGCAAAATAAAAGTATTTCTCGTAGCGACGCTACTATCTATTTCTACATCAGCCTTTGCTCAAGATAGCACAAAGGCTGCTCCAATTACCTACAGCGGATTCGTTGATTTTTATTATAGTAAAAATCTTGGATCACCGTTAAGTCTTACAAATAAACTGAGAAACTTTGATATACAGGACAATCAGTTTACCATGAGTCTTGCAGAGCTTGTCATTCAAAAAGCTGCATCACCTGTCGGATTTCGATTGGATTTAGATTACGGTGAAACAAACGATATCGTGCACGGATTGTCGCCGTATGGTACGACCCCATATAAAACATCAACAATTGCTCAGCAAGCATATTTGACTGCAGTCCTTCCAATAGGCTCAGGCCTTACACTCGATGCTGGAAAATTTGTGACGCATATGGGATACGAAGTGATTGAATCGAAAGATAATGCAAATTATACTCGATCTCTTCTTTTTGCATGGGCAATACCGTATTACCATACCGGCATTCGCTTGACATATCCGGTCGCGAGCAATTTTACGGCGACTCTTCATATCGTGAATGGATGGAATACTGTCATTGACAATAACAGCAAGAAATCGATCGGTTTGACTCTTAACTATGCGGCTTCATCTTCAACAGGGTTAATTTTTAATTATATGACCGGGTTTGAACAGCCACAGGGTGCCAATGGTGGAAAGAAAAATGTTTTTGATTTCATTCTCACGGAAAATATTTCTGATAATCTTTCTCTTGCGCTTAATGCCGATTACGGTGAAGAACGTGTACTTGTCGGTTCTCCGTTAGCAATGTGGAAAGGCGCTGCGTTATACGTTAAATACGCTCTGAGCGAAAAATCTGCTCTCGCATTGCGCGCAGAAGGATTTTATGATCCATTAGGATACGCAACGGGCTTAGGTCTTAATAAAGAAACAATAAAAGAGGCTACTTTGACCTACGAACACAAAGTGTTTGATGCATTTATCGTCCGTGTGGAAGGTCGTGGTGATTTTGCTAATGCTTCAATCTTTGAAGACAATGGTGGATTAATCACTAAAGATTCACAGCTCACGGCGCTCATTGGTTTAATTGCCACATTCTGAAATCAATACTAATTATCAAACGAATGAATTACAATTCTAACTAAAAACATTTTTAACAATTAACTACAGGAAAAAGTATGAAGAAAATTTTAGATGGTATATTTTTTCGGCTTGTAACCAACTTCAAAGATCCGATTCGTCGGCGCAATGTTGGTTTCCGAATGCTCGGTAAATTAATCGGTGTGGCTGCCGTGCTGTTCGCCATTTGGCAATTGACACCCAGTATTCTTTACGCGGATGACACACCAATACCTCAGGCCAACGTTATCAATGCGGTGAATACGGTTTGGACCTTGGTAGCGGCATTCCTCGTATTTTGTATGCAAGTCGGGTTTGAAATGCTTGAAGCTGGTTTTGCACGGTCGCGTGAGGCAATCAATATTGTCGTTGAAGGTATTGCCGATACTGCCATTTGCGGCGTTCTATTCTGGGCTTGGGGTTTTGCGTTCATGTTTGAACCTGGTACACCTTGGATCGGTACTACAGGATTTTTTCTGTCCGGTTTACCTGATACCTACGGAACAACCGGTGTACCTCTTCTTGCGTTTTGGGTTTTTCAGTTTGCTTTTGCTGACACATGCTCAACAATCACGTCGGGCGCTATGGTAGGCCGCACAGGATTCATCGGTGATTTGTTGTACAGCGTTGGTGTTACCGGATTCATTTATCCAATCATCGGACACTGGGCGTGGGGACCGGATGGGTGGTTAGCGGTGTTACAACCACTGGCATTTCGTGATTTCGCAGGTTCAACAGTGGTCCACACAATTGGAGGCGCTGTTTCTCTTGCTGGAGCTGTTGTTCTTGGTCCACGTCTTGGCAGAGTTTTTAAACGAGACGGTGGCGGTCCAATGCCTCCGCATGATATTATTCTCGGTGCCCTTGGCGGATTGATCCTCTGGTTTGGCTGGTATGGATTCAATCCCGGTAGCACTCTTTCCGCAATGGATACAATCGGTATTGGACGCGTTTCTTTCAACACAACTTTGGCAGCATGTTCGGCTGGATTAACGGCTTTATTCTTTTCTTACATTCGGACAAAAAAATGGGATCTTGGATTATCTGTTAACGGATTTCTTGCCGGCCTTGTTGCAATCACATGTCCTTGTTACTGGGTTGATCCGTTTGGAGCATTCTTTATTGGAATCGGTGGTGGTTTAGTTGTTGTATGGGGAATGGATCTGTTGGAATATTTCAGAATTGATGATCCAATCGGTGCGGTACCAGTGCATATGCTTGCCGGTATCTGGGGTACTCTCTCTCTCGGTTTATTTGCAACTGGTAAGTTTGGCGTTCCTACACCAACAGGAGTTGATACAAGTTCCGTCGTTACCGGTCTTTTCTATCACGGTGGTATGGGACAATTGGTTGCACAGGCAATTGGCAGCGGCGCTATTACTTTGGCAACTCTTGTCGTTTCATTTCTTTTAATGTATGCAGTCAATCTTACCGGTACGCTCCGCGTATCTGAAGCAGGTGAAATGCAAGGTCTTGATCTGCATGAACATGGTATGACAGCATACCCTGAATTTGTGACATCAGCACCGCCCAGGTATACATCTCCAAAAAATGTAAAATAATCCTCGGTATCAATTGAGAGAAAATAAATAGATGTTGAGTAAATAACCCCTTGTGATCAATAAAAAATCACGAGGGGTTATAATTAATATTCACAGAAAAAATACTTATCCAATTGCATTTCATATAGCAGCCATTGTTGCATGGCTGTTTAATTATAGAGTGTAGAATGAAGCTCAATAAAAAATTTTATTTGATTTTCATTTGAATTTTCGTTCATTTGATTGTGTGATGGTATATAATGTCAACACTAAAATGTTCTCCAAATAAAATCTGTATTTGAGGTACTATGAAAAAAATCGAAGCTATTATTCGCCCCCACAAACTTGATGAAGTTCGAGAAGCATTGCAGGAGGCAGGTTTTCGTGGATTAACCGTTGTTGAAGTAAAAGGTTACGGTCGACAGCTGGGACATAGTGAAATATATCGCGGCTCGGAATACACCATCAACTTTTTACCTAAAGTAAAAATTGAAATAGTCTGTTCAGAGAAAAATGCTGAGAAGGCTGTTAAATTGATTCTCAGTCATTCAAAAACAGGAGAAGTCGGTGACGGAAAGATATTTATATCAGCTATTGAAGAAGTCATTCGCGTTCGCACCGAAGAGACAGGCGAAGATGCGGTGTAATAGTTTACCATTCTCAGAAATCGGGAACTTTGTTACCAGGTAAACACACACTTTAACAACCTTATTTAAGTCTTCGTAAATAAAGGTGTTTGTTTGTCCGTGGTTTGAGGTAAACAGCTACAAACCGTTAAGTTTTAAGTATTATTCTTATTTGTTCTTTGATTCTGGTTACAAATCAGGTGATGTTTTAAAAAATATCACTTGCGTCTTACTGGTAAACACTCTATTTTGTAATTGCAATTAACAGTACACCGTTGATGCGCTTGTAATGCCCCGCATAGAATAGCGGGTATGTTTCGCTCCTGATCTTTCAAAGGGACCTCCCTGAACTGAGGATCGGCAAGCACAAAATCTCGAACAGACTTCGGGATGCGTTAAAGTGGCACCAATGCCGGTTGTACCCTCGCTGGATACTCAGTTCGGTGAGGTTTTTTAGTAATATCTCTTAGGAGTACCTCATGGAAACAGGAACCGTAAAATGGTTCAACAATGCTAAAGGGTACGGATTCATTTCTCGCGAAAGCGGTGAAGATGTATTCGTTCACTACAAGTCTATTGTTGGCGACGGTTACAAGACGCTGAATGAGGGCGAAAAAGTCCAATTTGAAGTTGAAAAAGGACCCAAAGGCCTTCAAGCAGCAAAAGTATCGAAAGTCTAGCAACTTCTTTACTGTTGCAACCAAAAAAATCCTTCTGTCACAGAAGGATTTTTTATTTTAAATATGGAACAAAAAAATTGCAATGGCGGGCACTTCATATCTATCTTTGTTTGCAATAGATAAAGCTCCATTCGTAACTTATTTCCAATTAGAAATAGCTGTTAACTTTTTTCAACTATCCTCAAAGATTTTTTATGAAAAATATTTTACTGCGTATCGTTTTTATTTTTGTTGTTATGTTCTCCTCATATTCTTTTGCCCAGACCGATTCAACAAATCAGATCTATGGATGGAAGCACACTGTCGTTGCGGGAATTACAGGAACGCAAATGTCATTTAAAGATTGGGCGCAAGGAGGCGAAAACGCTTTGTCCTACAGCGCCCTTGTTGACGGAAAGTCTATCCAAGATTTAGAATCTACTAACTGGTCAAACTCGTACAAACTTGCCTACGGACAAACACGGCTGGGATCTAAACCTCTTCGAAAAACTGAAGACAAATTAGAATTCGAAAGTGTTTTAACGTACAAAGTAGGAACGGTGATTAATCCGTACGTGTCCGCATCGCTCAAGACACAGTTTGATGTTGGATACAAATACGATGATGCCTCGAATACACAAACACCAGTTTCGCGTTTGTGGGCGCCTGCGTATTTGCAACAATCGATCGGAGCCGGTTATCAACCGATCGCCCAACTTAAAACACGTCTTGGTGCAGCGCTTCGGGAAGTCCGTTCAAAAGCAGGATACATCGAGAATAATAAAACTGAAGGCGGCCTAGAATCAATTACCGATGGTGAATTTATTTTTCAGGAAAATGTGCGGCTGACCTCCAAACTGGAAATGTTTGCACCTTTCAATACGCTTGATGTCGTTGTTGTGCGAAGCGATAATATGCTGGCGGTGAAAATAACTAAAATTGTCTCTATCACGTTCAACGCGCAATTCATCAATGACGCCAATATCGCACCGCAGACACAGATAAAAGAAATTCTCGGTTTAGGTATCGTGTACGCTTTGCTGTAACAACACGGCGGGTGCGTCAATTAAAATTCAAACGCAACCCCGCCTACCGGAAAAAATGCAAATTGATAAACAGTCTGTATCGTTCCATCGCTCGCATACTGGTACATGGCAACATTTTTATGGTTGTACACATTGTTCAAAGCTATGTAAACCACAATATTAAACTGTTCCATGTGATACCGGCTAATCCATTGAATAT
>JAQUOA010000040.1 GCA_028749215.1 Bacteroidota bacterium | reverse complement strand
CAGAACGCAGCAAGCGTTGAATTTTATGTGGAAATATACAGATGAAATGTTTATCACTGATGAAATAGAAGAGCAGTTAGCACAACAGCACATAGCGGTCCGGGGAAAAGACCTAAAGGAAGAATACTTGAATTCGGTAACTGTAATTATACAGCAAGCCACGCTTGCCCTTCCTGTTCATGCATCTTACATCTATAAAGGCGGACGATATGGGAAACACACTGAAGAGCTCGGGCATCTGCTTTCTGAAATGCAAATTGTTGCCCGTTCGCATCCGAATATTGTTTGGTAGGGTATGATTGAATTCAAAAATAATGTGGAAGATATTCGGCAGCGACTTTCTGCAGTAGCCGATCCCGAAATTCCCTCAGTTAGTATTTTGGAGATGGGAATTGTACGTGATGTGTCGAAAGAGGGCGAGGTCGTTACTGTGACGATCACCCCTACATATTCAGGTTGTCCTGCAATGAAGCTGATTGAGCTGGACATTGTATCAACATTGAAGAATGCGGGCTACCCAAAAGTGCAAGTAAAAACATCGTATGCCGATGCATGGACGACAGAATGGATATCTCAGAGCGGCAGAAGGAAATTGAAGGAGATTGGTATAACACCGCCGCATTCACTTTCTCAAATACCACTGCAGATCCAACTTCCCGAAGGAAAAATTGAATGTGCTGTGTGCAATTCTACAAATACAAAACTTCTCAGTGAATTTGGCTCAACTGCCTGCAAATCATACTACTATTGCAATGATTGCATGACAACATTTGAATATTTTAAATCACTCTAATAAAATGACAAATCAAGAACTTGCTGAAAAAAATGTACGGGATATGGTAGACAACGATCCGTACAGCCGTTGGCTAGGGATTCAAGTGCTGGAAATAACTCCGGGAAAAGTAAAAGCGAAAATGAGTGTTCGGAACGATATGCTGAATGCTTTCCGCGTATGTCACGGCGGTGTAACATTTGCACTGGCAGACAGCGTTCTTGCATTTTCATGTAATACGCATGGGAAAATATCTGTCAGCATTGAAGCGAGTATGGCTTATCCGAATCCGGTCTATGAAGGTGATGTGATTATTGCGAGTGCAGAAGAGCAAAGCAGTACCGAAAAGATCGGCATCTATAATGTATCAGTAAAAAAAGAAAACGGAACTCTGGTTGGTGTATTTCGCGGAGTCGTCTATCGGACCAAAAAAGAATTTTCAGTATGAACAACGCCGTCATTATCGATGCAGTTCGAACTCCAATTGGTGCTTATGGTGGTTCTTTGTCAAATGTTCGTGCAGATGACCTTGCCGCTCATCCGATCAACGCGCTTGTCTCACGTCATCCGGAACTTTTGGTAACGGAAATTAGTGAAGTCGTTTTGGGTTGTGCAAATCAAGCAGGTGAGGACAATAGAAATGTTGCGAGAATGGCGTTGCTGCTTGCAGGACTTCCGGAAACTATTCCGGGAGAAACGGTAAATCGTTTATGCGCCTCCGGAATGAGCGCGGTGATCAATGCGGCAAATAAAATTAAACTTGGCGATGGGGATGTCTACATTGCCGGCGGAATTGAAAGTATGTCACGGGCTCCCTATGTGATGGCAAAATCTGCAGAAGCTTTTTCCCGCCTTCCTGAAATTTATGATACCACGTTAGGATGGCGGTTTGTGAATCCGAAGATGAAAGAGATGTTCGGCATCGATTCAATGGGAATGACCGCTGAAAATGTTGCGGAAAAATTTTCGATCACCCGCAAAGATCAAGATGCATTTGCCCTTTGGTCGCAGCAAAAAACTGCAAAAGCACAGTCAAGCCGACGATTTCAACGAGAGATTGTTCCTGTTTCGATCACGGGGAAAAAAGGGACGTCACTATTTTCCAACGACGAATTTCCCCGCCCGGATTCGACATTGGAAAAGCTTTCGAAGTTGAAACCGGCATTTACAATATCGGAAAATGGAAGTGTCACGGCAGGAAATTCATCCGGAATTAATGATGGAGCGTGTGCATTGCTTCTTGCGTCGGAGTCGGCAGCACAAAAGAAAAACTGGAAACCATTGGCTCGTATTGTCGCATCGGCGGTCGTTGGCGTAGAACCAAGAATGATGGGCATTGGACCGCTTCCGGCAACACAAGCAGTATTAAAAAAAACTTCTCTAACGTTGACGCAAATGGATATTATTGAAATGAACGAGGCTTTTGCATCCCAATGTCTCGCTTCGTTGCGAGGGTTAGGACTGGAAGACAACGACTCACGAGTAAATGTAAACGGCGGCGCAATATCTCTTGGACATCCGCTTGGTATGTCCGGTGCGAGACTGCTGGCAACCGCTGCGTATGAATTGCATGAACGAAATCTTCGCTACGCGCTCTGCACAATGTGTATTGGTGTCGGGCAAGGGATGGCAGTTATCATTGAAAAAATTTAAACACTATACATTGGACGAAAAGAAATGAAAAATAAATTATGACTCACATGACGCTGAAATCTTTTGCATATGGTCAATGGATTGAAGGAAATGGAAATCCGGCCGCATTGTGCAGTGCTGTTACAGGAGAGCATATCTTTGATGCTGACAGCACCGGACTCGATTTTAAACAAATGCTTGAATATGGTCGAACGGTAGGGGGTGTAAACATTCGCAAATATACATTCCACCAACGAGCGTTGATGCTGAAAGAGCTTGCCAAGTTTCTGACTGACCGGAAAGAAATTTTTTACAAACTTTCGTACTACACCGGCGCAACAAAAACCGATGCATGGTTCGATGTGGATGGTGGCATTGGTACCCTTTTTGCTTTTGCAAGCAAAGGGCGTAAAGAGCTTCCAAATCAACACGTCTATATTGACGGCGGAACCGAATCTCTGTCAAAAAATGGCACGTTCGTAGGCAGACACATTTGCGTTCCTTTGGAAGGCGTTGCTCTGCACATTAACGCTTTCAATTTTCCTTGTTGGGGAATGTTAGAAAAATTTTCGCCTGCCTTTCTTGCCGGAATGCCGTGTATTATCAAACCTGCGACGTCAACGTCCTATGTGGCGCAAAAGATGGTGGAAGAAATTATTGCATCCAAAATTCTTCCTGAAGGCGCAATCCAAATTATTTGCGGCTCCGTCGGAGATATGTTTGACCATCTTTCCCTGCAGGATGTGGTGACATTTACAGGATCTCATTCCACCGGAATTAAATTAAAACAGCATAAAAACATCATTGAAAATTCTGTTCGGTTTACTATGGAAGCCGATTCGTTAAACTGCTGTGTGCTTGGCGAAGATGCGCTCCCGGACTCCGATGAATTTTCTCTCTTCATCAAAGAAATCATCCGCGAAGTAACGACGAAAGCGGGTCAGCGGTGTACGGCAATTCGAAGAATCATTGTTCCAAAAAATCTGGAAAGCGATGTCATACTTGCCATCCAACATAAGCTTTCAAAAATTGCCATTGGTGACCCTGCTTTGGAAGATGTGAAAATGGGTCCTCTCGTTGGAAAAGAGCAAGTGAAAGAAGTCTCTGCACGAGTTGTCGATCTGCTTCGCTCAACGGAAAAAATTTTTGAATATTCAAACGACTTTAAGAAAAACGGACACTCCCTTGAAAATGGCGCTTTCTTCCGGCCGACATTGCTGCATTGCTCAAAACCGTTTACTTCGTTAGAACCGCATTCTGTAGAAGCATTTGGTCCTGTGAGCACTGTGATGAGTTACGAGAACCTTGATGAAGCGATTGAACTTGTTAAACGGGGACGCGGAAGTTTGGTCGGTTCTCTTTTTACCAATGATGATACCGTTGCACGAAAATTTTCGCTCGGCATAGCTCCGTATCATGGCCGAGTTTTGATTGTAAATCGTTTTTGTGCAAAAGAATCAACCGGTCACGGTTCGCCGATGCCGCAAATGGTGCACGGAGGTCCGGGACGCGCCGGCGGCGGAGAAGAGCTCGGAGGGATCCGCAGTGTGCTTCACTACATGCAACGGACAGCATTGCAAGGTTCACCGACAACCCTTGGAAAAATTTATGACGAATATACCGCAGGAGGAGAAATATATCTTGATGCCGTTCATCCTTTCCGAAAACATTTTGAAGATTTGAAAATCGGCAACTCAATTATTACAAAGACACGAACAATCACGCTCGATGATATAGAAAAATTTGCTTCAATCAGCGGCGACCATTTCTATGCACACATGAGTGATGACGACGCAAAAAAATCTATTTTTACGGGACGTGTTGCGCATGGATATTTTATTCTTTCCGCAGCAGCAGGACTCTTTGTTGATCCTGGCTTTGGCCCTGTTATGGCAAATTACGGATTAGAAGGACTGCGTTTTGTAAAACCTGTGTATCCAAATGACACAATTCA
The DNA here is from genome assembly GCA_028749215.1 of Bacteroidota bacterium. Lineage (GTDB taxonomy): Bacteria > Bacteroidota > Ignavibacteria > UBA10030 > UBA8401 > JAQUOA01. The sequence goes on along the minus strand of JAQUOA010000040.1, from coordinate 11,417 downwards.
AGTGCAGTTAACGGTCAAATCCAAACGGCCGAAAGAAGGGGAGAACAGCGGTATTGTTGAATGGGATGTGATAGTACTGAATCAAAATAAAGAGCAGGTGGCTGTGTACACATTGTTGACTTTAGTGGCAAAGAAGCCATGATAAAATTATTTTTTTGACTTCTGAGATTTAATTTTTACTTTAACGGCATGACCTATCAACACATTTCACTTTCCACTGATAAACACATCGTCCGCGTAAAACTCAACCGTCCGCCGGTCAATGCTTTCAATCGGGAACTTGTTGCAGAACTTTCAGAGTGTGCCTCCCAAATAAAAAATGATCCCGATGCGTGGATTATTGTAGTTACTGCAGAAGGGAAGGCCTTTTGTGCCGGTGCCGATCTTAAGGAACGGGCGGGAATTTCGCAGAATGAAGTTTTAAATGTCGTCAAAGGAATTCAATCTGTCATTCGAGCATGGTGTGAAATTTCTCAGCCAATTATTATGGGCATTCACGCTCCGGCACTCGGCGGCGGATTAGAATTTGCTCTCGCCGGTGATATCTTGGTCGCCAGTGAATCTGCCACGCTTGGTCTTCCTGAAACAAGTTTAGGAATTATTCCGGCGGCAGGCGGCACACAGCGGCTTGCGCAACGCACATCGTCCGGAGTAGCGAAGAAATGGATTCTAACGGCAAAACATTTTACGGCGCTCGAAGCAAAAGAAGATGGCGTTGTTGATTACGTCTTTCCGGACAAAACATTTTCAATTCAATTAGAAAAAATTGTGCAACAAATTTCCGCCAACGCGCCGTTGGCATTACGCCAAGCCAAAAAAGCAATTGAAGGATCGTACGACACTTGGCTTGGCGATGGTTTTGAACGTGAACTTTTGATGTACCAGCCTTTAATACCTACTCACGACAGAGCAGAGGCACTTACCGCTTTTAAAGAAAAAAGAAAACCGCAGTGGAAGGGGAAATAAATAAATCAGCACCGTTGTTTCATTTTTCATCAAACGATATCCAAACAGTCAATACTGAAAGACTGATGAGAAAGTTGTAATGCGGTGACCATCGTCTAATTATACTTCACTGCTTTATTCATCAATGGAGCTAATACCCCGACGCTTGCGTCGTCATTCCTGCGAAAGTCTACGACGTGATGCCTTCATGAAGTGATCCTTTGGATCGGCACCGGAATCCACGGGATGGATGCCAGTCCCGAGGGGATTCCCTTGGAACGTACGCTGGTGGCAAAGCCATCACTTCGTGACATGACAAATATTCCGCAGCTTGCTACGGAGATGTTTTTTTTTCTTAAATACCTTTCCATTGAAAAACTAGCATAAATAGGTTACATTTCCATCCAAGAATGATCCGCAGGGACGATAAGTGAGCGAACTGCGGATTTTCTGTTTTCATTATTTATTGCACTCTATGTCCCCACACATTGAACTTGAAAAACGACTTTGGGAAGCGGCGGACGAACTTCGCGCCAATTCCCACCTTAATTCTTCGCAGTATTCAACTCCCATCCTCGGACTTATCTTTCTGAAATTTGCTGAATTTAAATTCACGACTGCCACCGATACTCTTCAAAAGAAAAAATCCCGCCAAAAAGACGGCGGGCAGGCTTCACGACGCACAACAGGCAAGATCGATTATCAGGCGCAGGGTGTGTTGTATATACCGGAGAAGGCGCGGTTTTCGTATTTGCTGACGATTGCCGAAGATAAAGATATTGGTAAGGCGATCAACAGCGCGATGAAATTGATTGAAGAAGAGAATGAAGCGGTGCGAGGTGTTCTTCCGAAAACATATACCGCATTTGAGAATTCTACGCTTGTTGAAGTGCTGAAGATATTCAACTCCATCCCGATGGATATTGAAGGGGATGCGTTCGGACGGATTTACGAATATTTTTTGGGTGAATTTGCCAAAGAGCAGGGACAAGGAGGCGGAGAATTTTTTACGCCAACTTCCATTGTAAAACTGATCGTTGAAATTCTGGAGCCGTATCACGGACGCATACTTGATCCCGCGTGCGGAAGCGGCGGTATGTTTGTGCAAAGCGCACGGTTTGTGGAAGTGCACAAGAAACGGGCTGCGGATGAGATTATTGCGGTGGGATTTGAGAAAACTTCAGAGACTGTGTTGTTGTGCAAGATGAACCTGGCGGTGCACGGATTGGAAGGAGAGATAAAACAGGCAAACTCCTATTACGATGAACCGGTGCGCGCCACGGTTGGACAGTTCGATTTTGTGATGGCGAATCCTCCCTTTAACGTGAACAATGTGAATAAAGAGAATCTGAAGGGAGACAAACGTTTTCCGTTTGGGCTTCCCTCAACGGATAATGCAAACTATATATGGATACAGCAGTTTTACAGCGCATTGCACAATAAAGGACGCGCCGGATTTGTAATGTCGAATGCTGCGGCGGATGCGCGGGGAAGTGAATTGGAAATTCGTAAGAAGTTGATTGAGAGCGGCGATGTGGATGTGATCGTTTCTATCGGATCGAATTTCTTTTTTACTGTAACGCTTCCCTGCACACTTTGGTTTTTTGACAGGAACAAAAAGAAGACTCTGCAAAAAGATACGGTGTTGTTTATTGATGCGCGAAATACTTTTACACAAATAGATCGTGCACACAGAGAATTTTCTCCCGAGCAGTTAGAGTTTCTTGCAAACATTGTGCGGTTATATAGAGGGAATGAACCGGAGTTTCGTACCGCCGACATTCCCGCAGGTAGCGGTAACGCCGAGCTTCCGCTCGGCGGCAGTGGCGGTAAAACTGCGGAGCGAAGCTCCGCATTACATCAACATTTCCCGAAATTAAAATACCGCGATGTTGCCGGATTATGTAAAAGAATTTCGCTTAAAGAGATCGAAAAACAAGGATGGAGTTTGAATCCGGGAAGATATGTTGGAGTTACCGAAAAGGCAGAAGATGAGGTTGATTTTTCCGAAAGGCTTCAAGAACTGAACAGCGAACTGGAGATTTTGAACAAAAAATCCCACGGATTGGAAAAAACCATTCAGGATAATATCTCGAAACTTATTTAATGTATGAAAGTGCAACGGCTTGTTGCACTTTTATGAAAATATTATGACAAATAGTTGGGAAGAGACAACATTAAAAGATATTTGTGTTAAAATAACTGACGGTGCACATGCCAGTCCAAAATCTGTTGATGACGGATTGCCAATGGCTTCTGTAAAAGATCTTACACCGTATGGAATCAATCTTGATAGTTGCCGTTTAATTTCTGAAAGTGATTTTGATAGTTTAGTAAAATATGGTTGTAAACCTGAAAAGGGGGATATATTAGTAGCAAAAGATGGTGCGACGGCTTTAGATACAGTTTGTGAAGTGAAAAACTCGATAAATGTTGTTCTTTTGTCCTCTGTGGCTATTTTGCGGCCAAATACAAAAAAGGTTACGTCAAGTTTCTTACGGTACTATATGGATAGTCCTGTAACTCGAAATTATTTGAAGGGTGGGTTTATCACGGGTGCAGCTATCCCAAGAATTGTTCTTGAAGATTTTAAGAGATCGAAAATTGTTTTTCCAAGTATAAAAAAACAAAATGAGATAACCTCAATCCTTTCTGCGTATGATGATTTAATTGAAAACAACTCCCGCAGGATAAAAATATTGGAAGAGATGGCGAAACTTATCTACCGCGAGTGGTTTGTTGAGTTCAACCCGCCTGCCGGACGGGCAGGAGCTCCGGGAGTTAAACTTCGCAAAGCCACCGTTGAAGAAAAGAAAGTAACCGGGAAGGATCAGTTTCCGGAAGGATGGGAAGTTAAAAAACTTGGAGATTTTATTGAATTAGCTTATGGAAAAGGATTAAAATCAGAGAAACGTAGTAATGATGGTTATCCAGTTTATGGTTCTAGCGGCGTAATTGGACATCATCAAAATGCTTTGGTTAAAGGGCCAGGAATCATTGTAGGACGTAAAGGTAATGTAGGAAGTGTATTTTGGTGTAATGAGGATTTTTATCCAATTGATACAGTATTCTTTGTTAGAACAAATATTTCTCTTTATTACATTTTTTATAATCTTTCAAATCAAACATTTCTAAACTCTGATGCCGCCGTTCCAGGTTTAAATAGGGAATCAGCATTAATGAAAGTTTCAATATTACCAGATAAAAATCTGATTGATAATTTTGAAAGAATAGTGACGTCAATATTTAAACAGATTAAATTATTAGAAACTAAAAATCAAAATCTGCGCCGCACACGCGATTTGCTGTTGCCTAAGTTGGTGAGTGGGGAGATAGAGGTGTAACGCGGAGTTTTACTCCGCGGTTTTTGCATTACACGCCGAGCAGAAGCTTGGCAATACAGTTTGTAACGCGGAGTTTCACTCCGCGGTTTTCGCATTACGCGTCGAGTAGAAACTCGACGTTACACGCCGAGCAGAAGCTCGGCAATACGGTTTGTAACGTGGAGTTTTACTCCGCGGTTTGGCATTACACGCCGAGCAGAAGCTTGGCGATACACAACACATTTTGAAAGAACTAAAACCATATTACCGCAGACGGTTGCCACATTATCAACCCAAAGATGCGATACTGTTTGCAACGTTTCGTCTGGCAAATTCACTGCCCAAAGAAGTCGCCGTACAGTTATTACAAGAGCGAGGACAACGAGAATCTACAATAAAAAAAGAACGAGATGTAGAGAAGCGTTCATTACTGCTTGAAGGAGAACATAAACGTTACTTTGGCCATTTTGATAATTATTTGGACAAAGTGATAACAGAAGTTCGGTGGTTATCGAATTCAAATGTTGCAGAGGTAGTAAAGAAGGCGATATTATTTTACGATCAAAAAGAATATGATGTAATTGCGTTTTGTATTATGCCGAATCATGTTCATCTGATTGCGGATATGCAGAGAATGAACATGCCGGTTCATAGCATCTTGCAGAGAGTAAAATCGTATTCAGCAGTAAAAGCAAACCCTATTTTGCGAAGAAGCGGATCATTTTGGCATCGGGAGAATTACGATCATGTTGTAAGAGATGGCGAAGAATTGAAAAGAATTATTCGGTATGTTATAGAAAATCCTGTTAAGGCAGGTTTGTGCAAAACGTGGAATGATTGGCACTGGACGTTTGTAAATGAAAAGTTTTTGTAACGCGGAGTTTTACTACGCGGTTTTTGCATTACGCGCCGAGTAGAAACTCGGCGTTACACGCGCGGTTTTACGCGCGGAGCAGAAGCTCGCAATGCGGTCAATAAACCGGACAAAAAATCTCTCTTGCTCTTCTACAGCATTATAGTATATTGTTACAAATCAATAACTTAAACAAACAATAAACCGGACAATAAACCGGACAAATTACAGACAAAAAGTGAGTCTCAGTTCCTTACAACCTCTAATCCCTGACAGCACATTGCTAAAACCAAAGGGAGAATCAATTATCACCCGTGCCGCTAAGCTTGGTGGTGGTCTGCATCCGGAAACGCTGCAAGCGATAGTTTCTCTGCTCCGTACCGTCAACTGTTACTATTCAAACCTTATTGAAGGGCACGATACGCATCCGGTAGATATTGAAAAAGCGATGCATAAAGAATACAGCCGCGATAAGGCAAAAAGGAATTTGCAGGAAGAAGCGCTGGCGCATATTCAGGTGCAGGAAAAAATGGAAGAGCGGCTTCGTGCAGAGCCGGAACTGAACGTCTGTTCGAAAGAATTTCTCTGCTGGCTTCATAAAGAATTTTATGAACGCGTGCCTGAAGAATTTCGTTTTGTTGAAAATCCGCAAACGAAAAAACGCGAACCGGTTGTTCCCGGTGCAATTCGTCACTACAATGTGCAGGTTGGCAGGCATGTTGCTCCGCCGCATGAGCGCGTTGGTGAATTGCTGGATCACCTTAGTGAATTTTATCGTCCATCAAAATATAAAGGGGCGGATGCGTTGATTGCACTTGCTGCTTCGCATCATCGCTTCTTGTGGGTGCATCCGTTCGGCGACGGCAACGGAAGAGTGATGCGTCTTGCCACCGATGCGTACATTGAACGCGCCGGCATTGCGGGCCACGGTTTGTGGATGGCATCGCGCGGATTGGCGCGCAGCCGGAAACAATATCTGGACATACTGGGAGCGGCTGATGCTGAACGCTGGAACGACTATGACGGCAGAGGGAGCCTTTCACAAAAAGCGTTGACGGCGTTCTGCGATTTCTTTCTTGATGTTTGCGCAGATCAGATCAGTTATATGTTTGACATATTGAAGATTGATCAGCTTGCCCTTCGTGTTCGGGAATACGGTAAAGCAAGAGAAGGAGGAATGTTGAAAGGAAGAACGCAGCAAAGCGATATCTTCCGGCACGAAGAGACGTTGTTGCTGGAAAATCTGGTGTACCGCGGTACTATACCGCGCGCAGATGTGCCGCGAATTGTCAATAAAGAAGAGCGTACAGCCCGGCGTATTGTCCGTTTTTTAACAGAAGAAGGATTTATTATTTCAGATTCGACACGAGCGCCGCTCCGCTTTGCCATTCCGGCGTATGCCGCACCGCATTTCTTCCCGGACTTGTATAATCCTGTCCGCACACCGTGAGTACATTTTCTGAAAATATACTCGTTGAACAACCAACAATTGAACTCTTCAAATCGTTGAAGTGGCAGTTTCAGGATTGCTATGAAGAATTTAATCATGCGGGTGGGAGTCCGTTAGGAAGAGATACAAAAAGCGATGTTGTTCTTGTCGAAAGACTTCGAGAAGCATTGGTGCGGTTAAACAACGAAGCACCGGAAGAAGCAATACATTTTGCAATTGAAGAGCTTACCAAAGACCGATCATCACTCACTCTCGTCAACGCCAACAAAGAAATCTATCATCATCTTAAATCCGGCATTACTTACACAAGCACAGAGCAAGAAGAACCGATTCGTATTCGCGTTATTGATTGGAATGATCACACACAGAATGATTATCTGCTCTGTTCGCAGTTCTGGATAACAGGAACATTCCACACCCGCCGCGCAGACCTTATCGGTTTTATCAACGGTTTACCGTTAGTATTTATCGAGCTGAAAGCGGTCCATAAACGGTTAGAGAATGCGTATCACGACAATCTCCGAGATTACAAAGATACCATACCGCATATCTTCTGGTATAATGCGTTCATCATTCTTTCCAACGGCAGTCAAAGTAAAACGGGAACGATCAGTTCTGAATTTGAACACTTTGCAGAATGGAAGAAGATCAATTCCGAAGGTGAGACAGGAATTGTTTCTCTCGATACAATGATCAAAGGAACGTGCGAACGTCAGCGCATTCTAGACATTATTGAAAACTTCATCCTTTACACCGATACACGAAGCGGGACGATCAAGCTTCTTGGAAAGTATCATCAATACTTTGGTGTGAATGCCGCGATTACACAAGTCGAAACGATCAAAAAGAACAAAGGCCGTCTTGGTGTATTCTGGCACACGCAGGGAAGCGGGAAGAGTTATTCGATGGTCTTCTTTGCACAAAAAGTGCTGCGAAAACTTGGAAGCAATTATACATTTCTTGTCGTAACCGACCGCGAAGATTTAGACAGGCAAATCTATAAAAACTTTGCCAATGCCGGGGTTGTAAAAGAAGCGGAGAACAGAGCGCGTGCACAAAGTGCAAATCATCTGCAAGAATTACTGAAAGAAGATCATCGGTATCTGTTTACATTGATACAGAAATTCCGCAGTGAGCCGGGAACAACATATCCTGTTTTATCTGAGCGGAGTGATATCATTGTTATGACCGATGAAGCACACCGCACGCAGTATGATGTTCTTGCATTGAATATGCGTAATGCAATTCCTCAAGCAGCGTTTATCGGCTTTACCGGAACGCCGCTGATTGCAGGAGAAGAACGAACCAAAGAAGTCTTTGGTGATTACGTCAGCGTCTATGACTTTAAACAATCCATTGATGATAATGCAACAGTGCCGTTGTATTACGAGAATCGTATTCCCGAACTCCAGTTACTTGACGACGGGTTAGAAGATAAACTTGCGCAGATCGTTGATGAATCAGATTTAGATGAAGATCAGGAAAAGAAATTAGAACGGGAGTTTTCACGCGAATATCATTTGATCACGCGGGATGACCGACTAGAAAAGATTGCGGAAGATATTGTCCATCATTTCACCGGAAGAGGTCAAGAAGGTAAAGCGATGGTGATTTCGATAGATCGTATCACTGCGGTGAAAATGTATGACAAAGTAAAGAAACACTGGAGCTTGTATCAAAAAGAATTAGAGAAAAAGCTTTTACAAGCACAAGATGAAACCGAACGGGAGCCGTTAATTGCAAAAATTGAAATGATGCAAAAAACGGATATGGCAGTGATCGTTTCTTCGACCCAAAATGAGATCGATGATTTTAAGAATAAGGGAATGGATATTCTTCCGCATCGTGAGCGGATGCTGAAAGAATCATTGGATGAAGAGTTCAAAGACCCTGCGCATCCGCTACGTATCGTGTTTGTTTGCGCAATGTGGATCACAGGATTTGATGTGCCAAGTTGTTCTACCATCTATCTTGATAAGCCAATGAAGAACCACACGCTGATGCAGACAATTGCGCGAGCGAACAGAGTCTTTGGTGAAAAGGTGAATGGATTGATCGTTGATTACGTGGGAGTATTCCGTAATCTGAAAAAAGCACTGGCGATCTATGCGGCGGGTGGCACCGGCGGAGAAATCCCTGTAAAAGATAAACAGGAATTAGTCGCAGCCTTGCGATGGAATTTAATCGAAGCAGATAAATTTTGTAAGAAGCATAATGTAAAAATCGACGATGTTATTTCTGCCGATGCGTTGCATAAAATAAAACTTTTGGATGATGCTGCTGAATCATTGATTGTCAACGAAGCAACAAAAAAGCAGTTTATCGGAATGGCGAACTTAGTCCAACGGTTATTCAAAGCTATCTTACCTGATGCGTCCGCAAATGAACATAAACCACACCGAGACGTCATCCTTACGATTGCAGAGAAAATAAAATCAACAGCGCCTGATGTCGATATATCCGCAGTTGTCACCAAGATAGAAAAACTGCTTGATGCATCAGTGAAGATACAAGAAGGTGCAATCAGTGATGTTAAAGGTCAATACGGAAAGAAGATTGATCTATCAAAAGTAGATTTTGATAAGCTACGGGAACAATTTGAGAAATCGAGAAAGAGAACTGAGTTTGAACGATTAAAAACCGCGATTACTGAAAAGATATTAATGATGGTTGTTATAAATCGTTCACGGTTAAATCTGCTTGAGAAGTTCCAGGCGATGATTGAAGAATACAATAATGGATCGGCAAGTACAGAAGCAATCTATGAAGAACTCTTAAAATTTGCCCAAGAACTGAATGAAGAAGAGAAGCGGCACATCAAAGAGGAACTGACAGAAGAAGAGTTAGCAATATTTGATATTCTGATGAAGCCTGCACCAGCATTATCAACCCGCGAGATCAACAAGATAAAAAAGATTGCAAAGGAAATGTTAGAAATATTGAAACGAGAGAAATTCGGATTGGAATGGAGAAGAAGGCAGCAAACCAGAGCAAGTGTGTTACTAACTATACAAGATTATCTTGATCAGTTACCGGAAGAGTTTACACCAGAGTTATATCAAGAAAAATGTAATTCGGTGTATCAGTTTGTGTATGAAGCGTATTGATATTCGTAAACATCATTTCTTCTTTGGAAAATTTCAGATTCATTCGTATCTTTATACATCCAATAACGAGATGTACATATGTAAGTGATCAGCCAAGTGATCACTAAATCACTGAACACTTGAAGGGTGAACGAAAAAAAGTGTCGATTTTGGTTTAATTTCCAATGGTGAGTTGGCAGAACGGCTATTGCACCAGTCTTGAAAACTGGCGTCCGTAAGGACTTCTGGGTTCGAATCCCAGGCTCACCGCAGATGTTAAGAGGTTCGTTACAATTATTTTGAAGGTTATTGCATCCGCCGAAGGCGGACGTCCGTAAGGACTTCTGGGTTCAAATCCCAGGCTCACTGCAGATGTATAGTGTCTATGTCTTATATTCTCCTACCTTTCATCAAGTCTACACCGGACAAACTCAAAATGTTATTTTAAGATTGAATCGTCACAATAAACGATTAGTTCTGTCTACAAAACGGTATTGTCCGTGGGAATTGGTATATACGGAAGAATATAAAACCCGATCTGAAGCAATGAAACGTGAGAAATTTCTTAAGAGTGGTAAAGGAAGGGATTATTTACGTTCTTTACATTTATTTTGAATACGATTGCATCCGCCGAAGGCGGACATCCGTAAGGACTTCTGGGTTCGAATCCCAGGCTCACAGTCACACAAAGTCCCGATAAAAATATGGGGACTTTGTATTTTAAAAACGAAAACAAAGTTTTTCCATTCATTTTTAGCTATCAATGTTATGGGTACATTCTTTTACTTTCGTAAAGTCGGAAAAACTGCTTTTTCACACCTGCTTATGTCAAAAGAATTGATAAAGCAATCATAAATATCTACCTTCTTTAAAACCAACTATTCTTCATTTTCGTTATTTACAGTGTATGGTCCAAAACACAGAACTTGCTGATTGGGTCAAGAAGTACACAAAAGAACTGCTTTCCTGGGCGCTTCATAAAACATCAGATCTTCAGGTGGCCGAGGATTTAGTTCAAGATACATTTGTAGTCGCAGTCGAAAAATATGATTCTTTTCGTCATGAAAGCCAGCCGAAAACTTGGTTGTATGGAATTCTCAATAATAAAATTGCGGAGTTCCATAGATCAAAATCTAAATTTGCTAACGTAAGTTTAGAGAATGATAATATCCTTGATGAATTTTTTGATGAAAAGAGTCATTGGAGACCGGGTACGAGTCCAATTCATTGGAATCCTGAAGAAACTCATCTATTAGATAATGAAGAATTTTTGCAGGTGTTTCAACAGTGTTTAGAGAAATTGCCCGAGCAATGGTATTCGTGTTTGACCTTAAAATACCTTGAAGGAAAAGATGCAACAAAAGTTTGTCAGGATTTGGGTGTTTCTCCAACCAATTATTGGCAGATGGTTCACAGAGCAAAACTCAACGTACGCCAATGTATCGAACGCAAATGGTTTCAAAAGAATGAGAAGAAATAAATGAAGATGATGATTTCATGTACAAAAGCCACCGAACTCATTGAGAAGAAATTGAGTTTTGGGTTAACGCCGGGTGAATTGCTGCGACTTCATCTTCATACCCAAATTTGCAGTGCCTGTAGGTACTACCAAAAACAAAGTATTTTTATTGAGAAAGTTATCGCTCATCAATTTTCTCCATCAGCCAAACTGCCCCAGGCAGACGATCAAGAAGTTGAACAATTGTCAAAAAAAATTCTTGAAAAATAATGGAAGACAATTGTCAGGATCGTACCGATTC
>JAQUOA010000235.1 GCA_028749215.1 Bacteroidota bacterium | reverse complement strand
GCAAGAGATTTTCATCTTCTTCCGCTTCCATCACCTTTGGATCATTTTCAAAGTTACCGCGATACGCCATTTGGCGATGACGCAGCTGCATCCGCTCCAACTCCTCCGCCATTTCCTTCCATCGCTTATATTCCAACAGACGGCGCACTAATTCAGCACGCGGATCAAACTCTTCTTCTTCACCCTCAGGACGAGGCAACAGCATCTGCACTTTAATCTGCATCAACTCCGCTGCCGTCACGATAAACTCTCCGGCAATATCTAAATCGAGTTCCTGCAAGTACTGAAGGTACTCTAAAAACTCTTTCGTGATCTTTGAAATTGGGATGTTATAAATATCCAACTCATCTCTCTTAATGAAAAAGAGAAGAAGATCAAGGGGCCCTTCAAAGTCTGTCAGTTTTACTCGATACATATTCTATTATCCAACCATCATTACGTCACGTACCTGCGTCATAGTTTTAACAGCTTCCTCTTTCGCACGCCGTTCACCATCCGCAAGAATATCTTTCACTTCACTTACATTCTTTTCGTAGTGCGCACGCTTCGTTCGCAAAGGTTCCAGGAACTCTGCAACTTTGTTCGCACAATTCTTTTTGCAATCCACACATCCAAGCGCACCGGATTCACAATCTTTTCTAATCTGTGGAACTTCAGTTGGGTTAAACTTCTGATGATACGAAAATACCACACAGACATCAGGGCGGCCCGGATCGTTACGCCGAACTTTTTGTGTATCGGTCACTGCTGTGCGCATCTTCTTCTGAATTTCTTCAGGAGAATCCGAGAGCAAAATTGTGTTGCCGATCGACTTACTCATTTTTTGATTGCCATCAAGTCCGGCAAGGCGAGCAAACTTCGTCAGCTTCGGTTCGGGTTCGGGAAAAACTTCTCCCCATTGCAAATTAAACCGTCGGGCAATCTCCCGCGTAATTTCAATATGCGGCACTTGGTCTTCACCAACAGGAACAACTTCACCTTTGTATAAAAGGATATCTGCCGCCTGCAGTACCGGATATCCAAGGTGACCATACACAACCGAATCCATATTCAAATCCCGAATTTGATCTTTCAGCGTGGGGTTGCGTTCCAAGCGCGCTGTGGTAATCAACATGGAAAAAATTAAATGCAGCTCTGTGTGCTCTTTAACTTGCGATTGACGGAAGATTGGACTCTTGACCGGATCAATGCCGGCAGCCAGCCAATCCATAACCATTTCAATGGAGTTCTGATATAACTCGCGCGTCTCAAGATCGGTAGTTAGTGCGTGATAATCTGCGATGAGGTGAAAATTATTGTAGCTGTTTTGAAGTGCAACCCAGTTTTCCAATGCTCCAACTAAATGACCAATATGAAGTTTACCGGTCGGGCGCATGCCAGATAAGATTCGTTTCTTTTTATGTTCCAAATTTTCTACTAACTGTGGTGTATGTTGTCTTGATATAAATATTGATTAGTTCAATGCATAAACAAATACGGCTTCCATCGCTCATCTAACGTGCCGACAAAGTGACGAATGAACGTCACGTGATTTGGTTTCATCGGTTTTCGGACGAGCGGCATCTCGACTTCTTCGGGAGTGTGATCACCTTTTCGATTATTGCACTTCACGCAGGCGGCCACAAGATTCTCCCATGTATCTTCACCTTTCCTGGATTTTGGCATGATGTGATCGACTGTCAGAGGCACGTCGCCTCGTCCGCAGTACTGGCAGCGATGTCCATCGCGGCGCAAAATATTTTTTCGAGAGAGTATAATTTTTTTGTAGGGAACGCGAATGAACACAGAAAGACGCACGACACTTGGAAAGGGAATTGACATCGACACAGAGCGGATAGTTTTGCCGTTGCTGGTTTCAACTAATTCCGCCTTCCCAAGGAAAAGCAAAATGATTGCTTTCTTGACGTTGCATACGCTTAATGGTTCATAATTTTGATTGAGAACAAGAACCTTACTGTTTAAACGTCCATGGATACTTTTCGTCTGAAATAAAGAACTGAAGGCGTCGCTCCTCCCTGCCGAGCCATAAAATGGTTTGCAGATATTTAATTACATTTATTCAGTGAATGAAAGGGCTTTTATTATACGAGTCCGTCTTTAATTTGAACAGCTTTCCTTACGAACCTCACGAAAGACTTTGGAGATAAACCGGTTGTCTATGATATTAATAGAAGAAATATAAGAAGGACGGCATCAATTATCAATATGCAAATTGAGGGTGAGATTTCAGGAAGGGAAAAGCCAAGATGCCTAACACCTTGGCTTTAGGGGGAACAAATAAAATTCTTAATGGATTACTTGGCTTTATAACGCTTCTTTATCTCATTCAGTGAATCCCCCCCAAATTTTTCCAGCAACGCATTAGCAATAACCGGCGCAACAACAGCTTCACCAATAACCGCCGCCGCCGGAACAGCACAAACGTCAGACCGTTCGTACCGTGATTGAACAGTTTTATGAGATTTAAGATCAACTGTTCTCAGCGGGTTAGCCAACGTAGAAATTGGCTTCATTGCTCCGCGAATAACAAGCAGTTCACCGTTGGTAACACCACCCTCCAAACCGCCTGCACGATTTGTCGGCCGAATAACTTTCCCGTTCTTCATTAATATTTCGTCGTGAACTTCGGAACCAAATCGTCGCGCGTTTTCAAACCCATCGCCAATCTCAACTCCTTTGATGGCATGAATTGACATCATTGCCTGAGCGATTTGTCCGTCAAGCTTGCGATCGAATTCCACATAACTTCCTAAACCTATCGGCACACCTGATACCAGCACTTCAAAAATTCCGCCGAGAGTATCTCCTTTTTTCTTGCACGATTTAATTGCGGCGATCGCTCTCTGTTCTGTCTGTGCATCAAGAATTCTGACTTCCGATTTATCGGCGTCACTATTTAATTTTTCAATTGAAGATTCGTATTTCTTAATAAGCTTGTCAATGGGGGCACGATTCTTTAGCTCCACCTGTCCTATCGAAAGAACATGACTTCCAATTGATATTTTAAATTCATCCAACAGACGTCGAGTAATGGTACAGCAAGCCACACGCATTGCAGTCTCTCGAGCACTGGCTCTGTCAATCACGTTGCGGATGTCATCAAATCCATATTTCACAGACCCGACATAATCTGCATGACCGGGACGCGGCAATGTAATTTTATCAATTCCTTTTCCGCTTCCTTCCACTGCCATCTTCTCTGTCCAATTTTGCCAATCTCTGTTTCGTATCATCAACGCAATCGGAGAACCGAGTGTCTTTCCGAATCTCACTCCTGAAAGAATTTCCACTTTATCTGTTTCAATGCGCATTCTGCCGCCGCGTCCATAGCCCTGTTGACGCCGCCATAATTGGTGATTAATGTAGTCCGATGAAATTTCAAGTCCTGCCGGAACTCCTTCAACAATTCCAACAAGTGCCTGTCCGTGGGATTCCCCTGATGTAAAATATCGTATCATGTAATGCAAAAGTTAGAAGTGAAAAATTTACTACTCTTCGATAATATCTTGATTAAAATATACAAAAATAAAAAAGCTCCTACAATTCCTTGCAGGAGCTTTCCTTTTTGCCCTAATGCAAAAATGGTTACTGCTTCGGTATCATGACTGCAACAAACCGAGTGCCGCCTTGTGCCCCTTTTACACGAAGCATTAATGCATCTCCGGGCTTCTTCGATTTAACAATTTTTTCAAAATCAGAAACTGAAGTAATCTCCTTATGATCTGCATCTAAAATAATATCGTTGACGCTCAAACCGCGGCTCGACGCTTCGCCGAAACTTTTTATATCGCTTACTACAACACCGCTCGTTACTTCACGTTCTTTCATCATTCGCTTATCAGCTTTTGCCACTGAAAAGCCAAGATTATCAAACGATATCGATTTCGAAGCGACTTCTTCTCCTCCTGAATCGGACTCATCATCAGACGCATCGTTTGAAGCTACATCGGAAGGATTATTACGAGGTTTCAACGTAATGACTTTTTCTATTTTTTTCTCATCACGCCAGATAAGCAATTTCACTTTATCGCCGGGATGTTTCGCCGCGATATATGTCTGTAATTCGTTCGGAGCTTTCAACGATTTGCCGTCAATGGTAAGAATTATATCTCCGGCTTTTACTCCCGCAGCTTTTGCCGCTTCGCCGACAACATCCTGAACAAACACTCCTTCCGCTTTATCAAGTCCGTTGGCTTTTGCTATGGTTTCATCAACCGTCGAAATAGAAACACCAATGTATC
>JAQUOA010000234.1 GCA_028749215.1 Bacteroidota bacterium | reverse complement strand
ACGATGAAAGATTCATACAGCCTGGATTCGTCGTGGCAGGGACTTGATAAAAGTTACGACCTGCATGCAGAAGCATACAAAAAAATTTATACGCGATGCGGTTTAAATTTTTATATCGTTGGAGCCTCCAGCGGTGCAATGGGCGGCAGCGGTTCACAAGAATTTATGGTGGAATCGAATGCGGGGGAAGATAATCTCGCAGTTTGCCAGGAAAGCGGATATGCGGCAAATGTTGAAATTGCTACGTCGTCAGTTACAAAAGCTGAAAGAATTTCATCGACCGATTCACTGAAAGAAGTTCATACCCCAAATTGTAAATCAATTGATGAAGTCGCCGCATTTTTAAAAATGCCGACCAATCGCTGCGCCAAATCGTTGATTTTTATGAATGGCGATCAACCGGTGCTTGTGTTAATGCTCGGCAATGATCAATTGAATGAAACAAAATTGCAAAAAGTTTTTGGTGCGGATATTCGTCCGGCTCACCCTGAAGAATTAATGCAGTTGACAGGCGCGGATGCCGGCTCAATTGGACCTGTAAAACTAGATTCAAAATTTTTAATTGTAGCCGACGCTCGGCTAGAAAATGCAAACGGACTTGTATGCGGCGCGAACAAAAACGATTACCATCTTTTGAACCTCGATTTAAAACGCGATGCGAAGATTGAAGCGTATCACGATTTCAGAACTGTGGAAAAAGGCGAATTGAGCCCTGATGGCAAAGGCAAATTGCGTATCGTAAAAGGAATTGAAGTCGGACATATCTTTAAGCTCGGCACAAAGTATTCCGAAAGCATGAAGGCGAACTTTCTTGATGAGCATGGTGCGGAACATCCGATCATTATGGGAAGTTACGGTATTGGTGTTGAACGAATCATCGCCTGCCATATTGAACAACATCACGATGAGAATGGTATTCAATGGCAAAAGGCAATTGCGCCGTACGACATACATCTAATTTGTGTCAACATGAATTCTGAGTCCGTGGTAAAAAAAGCGGAGGAATTGTATACCGAATTGCAGGCGAAAGGGATTTCAGTATTGTTCGACGACCGGATTGATGCAAGTCCCGGTTTCAAATTCAAAGATGCAGATCTGCTTGGAATGCCGCTGCAAGTTATTGTCGGTGAAAAGAATTTGAAAAACGGGCAGATAGAATTGAAAATCCGTAACACGAATGAGAGACGAACAGAGGCGGTGGACGATGCGGTTAATGAAATTGTAAAGTTTGTAAAGGATTAATTTTTACTCTGTACCTCAGCTTTTCCGCGTTTAGATCTACTGCTGAAACATACAAAGACGGTGTGTAAGTTATGAACAGTGCAAAACCATTTTTTATCGGGGGAGAACAAAGAAAAACCGATGTTCTTTCCTCCATAAAAAATCCGTTCGATGGGAAAGAGGTTGCGCACATTCATCTTGCCGAACCGGCTGATATTAACGAGGCAATTCAATCTGCGGTAGGTTCCTTTAAAGTAACGTCACAGTATTCCGGATTTGAACGTTCGCAGATTTTATCTTCCATAGCGCGATCCATTCAAGTTCGAAAAGAAGAATTTGCACAGCTGATTACTGCAGAAGCAGGGAAGCCGATAAAATTATCGCGAGCGGAAGTGGATAGGGCTATTGCAACATTTGAAATTGCCGCTGAAGAGAGCAAACGAGTCGTAGGTGAAGTTCTTCCGCTGGATATTACTGCGATAACAAAAGGGAAGCAGGGGATTGTTCAACGTTTTCCCATTGGCGTGATTGCCTGTATTTCTCCGTTTAATTTTCCGCTGAATCTTGTCGCTCATAAAATTGCTCCGGCAATTGCCAGTGGAAATACATTTGTGCTGAAACCTCCGCCGCAGACACCGCTGACATCGTTATTGCTTGCTGAATGTTTGTTGGAATCAGGTTTGGATAAGCGGACGGTCAATGTTATTCCTTGCTCGAACGAAGATACTGAAATTTTAGTAACAGACGAACGAATTGCAATGCTAAGTTTTACCGGCAGTGCCAAAGTTGGTTGGATGTTGAAGCAGAAAGCGGGGAAGAAAAAAGTTGTCCTCGAACTTGGCGGTAATGCGGCTGTGATAGTTGATAAATCTGCTGACATTGATTTGGCGGCTGTGCGGTGTGTGCTTGGCGGGTTTGGATATGCAGGTCAGGTGTGTATTAAAGTGCAAAGAATTTTGCTGCACAAAGAAATTGAACAGCAATTTACAGAAAAGTTTCTGGTTGCTGTTGCGAAGATTAAATCCGGAAATCCAAAAGATGAAGATGTACTTGTCGGACCAATGATC
This sequence comes from Bacteroidota bacterium, assembly GCA_028749215.1. Classification (GTDB taxonomy): domain Bacteria; phylum Bacteroidota; class Ignavibacteria; order UBA10030; family UBA8401; genus JAQUOA01. The sequence continues at coordinate 1,958 of JAQUOA010000234.1, read as the reverse complement.
TCTGAAACGGAAGCCGTACGAGTAGAAAGCTGGGTGAACGAAGCGGTTCAACACGGCGCAAAAGTTTTGGGTGGGGGAAAACGAAATGGTGTTTTTTATGAACCAACCGTTTTAACAAATGTTAATCAATCGATGAGAGTTTGTTCTGAAGAAATTTTTGGGCCTGTTGTGACTCTGCAATCGTTCTCTTCTATCGAAGAAGCGGTTGCTGAAGTCAATCGGTCTCGGTATGGACTGCAGGCAGGGATTTTTAGTAATGAGTTCAACAATATTCAATTTGCCTACAAACATTTGAATGTTGGCGGGGTGATTGTGAATGATTATCCAACGTTTCGAGTGGATAATATGCCGTACGGCGGTGTGAAAGATTCAGGGTTCGGCAGAGAAGGAATTAAATACGCAATGCAGGAAATGACCGAACCGAAGTTAATGGTTTATTAAACAATAGAAATTACGATGTCCCAATTTATACATTTACATAATCATACTCATTATTCATTGCTCGACGGTGCGGCGACTGTAGAAACGCTGTTGAAGGCCGCAGTTGATAATCACATGCCTGCTGTGGCATTGACAGATCACGGTGTGATGTTTGGGGCAATTGAGTTTTTTAAGAAAGCAAAGAAGAAGGGGATTAAACCGATTCTTGGCTGCGAAGTGTATATTCTTTCCAAAGGAAGCCGCTTTACAAAATCGAAAGACCGGGATGACGGGAATGATCTTCTTGTTGCTGACGGGAAAGCGAAACGCAAACGCGACTATCATCATTTAATTTTGCTTTGCAAAGATATTGTCGGTTACAAAAATCTTACCAAGCTTGTCACGCTCGGACACATTGAAGGATACTACTACAAACCGCGCATTGATTTTGAACTCCTTTCACAGCACCACGAAGGACTTGTGTGCATGTCCGCCTGTGCGGGCGGCGTTGTAGCCGCTCCGTTGATTGCCGGAGATTACGAGGAAGCAAAAGAAATTGCTGGGATGTACAAAAATCTTTTTGGAGATGATTTTTATCTAGAAATTCAAGATCACGGCATTCCTGCAGAAAAGATCGTTCTCCGTGATATGCCGAAGCTTTCCAAAGAGCTGAACATTAAGCTTGTTGCCACGAACGACTGCCATTACATCAAAAAAGAACACGCCATTGCACACAATATTATGCTTCTCATTCCCGAAGCGAGTGTCAATGACGCACCGGATATTACCAACCTTCGCTACGGCACGGATCAAATTTATTTTAAAAGTGAAGAAGAAATGTGTGCTCTCTTCAAAGAATATCCCGACGCGATAGCCCACACACTTGAAATTACAGAGAAGTGCAATTTAGAATTGGATCTGAAGACGAATCACATGCCGAAATTTCCAATTCCAGCTGATGCAGGTGTGTCTACACTGGAAGAATATCTCGAAAAGATTTCATGGGAAGGTTTACGAAAAAGATATGGAACCATCACACCGGAAATTGATGCACGTATAAAACATGAGCTTGATGTGATCAAGCGAATGGGATATGCAGGATACTTTTTGATTGTCGCTGATTTTATTAAAGCGGCGCGGGAACGCGGCGTGCTTGTTGGCCCCGGACGTGGAAGTGCGGCAGGAAGTATTGTAGCATACTCAACAGGAATCACAAATGTGGATCCTCTGAAATATGACTTGCTCTTTGAACGTTTTCTTAACCCTGACCGCGTGTCAATGCCTGATATCGACGTGGATTTTTCAGATGCGAAACGAGAGATCGTCATTGATTATGTCCGCCAGAAATATGGCGAAGAGAATGTCGCCCAAATTATTACATTTGGAACCCTCTCTTCAAAAGCGGTATTGAAAGATGTCGCCCGTGTGCTCGGCATTCCATTACAAATTGTTGAATCCATCACCAAACAAATTCCGACGACCCAAGGAAAGGTGATGCCGATTCACGAAGCGTTAGAATCACTTCCTGAATTAAAACC
>JAQUOA010000039.1 GCA_028749215.1 Bacteroidota bacterium | reverse complement strand
TCAGAACTATTATCGTCAGCATGTTGATAATCTTGACAATAGTGAAAATCTTTATTTATCTAATCATCAGCCAGCCGAGCACGAATAAAATTCCGGCAACAAACACCACGGCGTAACTTTGCACCACACCGGTTTGAATACGACGGAAGATATCGGCAGTGGCAGCTACAAATTTGGACGATACATTCAACGTGTTATCGATGATATTCACATCGAAAATTTTCCACAAGAATTTATCTGACGTTTGCTTAATGGAATTGACAACCACAGCATCATACGCTTCGTCCACAAAATATTTGTTATAGAGAAGTTTATACGTACCGGAGAATTTCGACGCCCATCGTTCTGCAATTTCTTTCTTTTCAAGATACACTTTGCGTGCGAAATAAATACTTGTTGCCGCAATGGCAACAGATACTGCCATCAAAAGATATTCAAGCGATGGATCGTCATGCATCGGCAGAGCCATTTTTTCATTTGCGCGCTCAAACACCGGATCTAAAAATCCTTCGAAGTAATTATGAATACCGATTGGTCCGCCAAGCACATGAGGAATTCCAACGAATCCGCCAACAACCGAAAGCACCGCCAGCACAATGAGCGGATACAGCATTGTCTTCGGCGCTTCGTGAGGATGCACGTGGTGATGATCGAATCGTTCATTACCTTCAAAGGTCAACGAAACCAGACGGAACATATAGAATGCCGTAAGACCGGCGGTAAGAGCTCCGACAATCCATAGAATTGGCGATCCGTCGGCAAATGCTTTCCACAAAATTTCATCCTTCGAAAAGAAACCGGAGAGAAACGGAATACCGGAAATTGCCAGTGCGCCGATAAAAAATGTTTTGTACGTCGTGGGCATGTATTTTTTTAATCCGCCCATCTTCTGAATGTCTTGTTCGTCGTGCATCGCGTGAATAACAGCGCCCGAGCCCAAGAAGAGTAATGCTTTAAAGAATGCATGTGTCATCACGTGGAAAATTCCTGACGCAAATGCACCAACGCCGCAGCCGAGAAACATATACCCCAATTGACTTACCGTGGAATACGCCAACACTTTTTTAATATCATTCTGCACAAGGCCGATTGTTCCTGCAAAGAACGCCGTCGCTAAACCGATGATGGCAACAATTTCCATTGTGGTCGGCGCCAGCGCGTATAAGATTGAACTTCGCGCTACCATGTAAATTCCTGCCGTTACCATTGTAGCCGCGTGAATAAGTGCGGAGACCGGTGTTGGGCCAGCCATTGCATCAGGCAGCCAAACATAGAGAGGAATTTGTGCCGACTTCCCTGTTGCACCAATGAACATGAAGAGCGTCATCCACATGATGACACTGTTTCCTTTTTCAAAAAGTGCGGCCTGTGAGAAAACAGTTTCGTAATTCAGCGAACCAAATGTCACATAGATCAAAAACATACCGAGCAGGAAACCAAAATCACCAATGCGGTTGACGATGAATGCTTTTTTTGCGGCATCGCCTGTCGTTCCCTTTTCAAAATTTCGGTCATACCAAAATCCGATGAGCAGATATGAGCATAAACCCACACCTTCCCAACCAAGAAACATCAGCAAATAATTATCCGCAAGGACAAGGTTAAGCATTGCAAAGATGAAGAGGTTCAGATACGTGAAAAATCTCCAATATCCTTTATCGCCGTGCATGTAACCGATTGAATAAAGATGAATCAAACTTCCAACGCCGGTGACAATCAGTGTCATTAAGATTGAAAGCTGGTCAACTTGATACGCAACATTTGCAGAAAACGAGCCGGCGGCAATCCATTGAAATACAGTAATCGTTTTGGAACGTTCGCCGACCGGAAGAGAAATCATTTCAAAGAAAATTCCGAGTGCAACGGCGAAAGAGGCGAACACGGCAAACGTACCAATGCCGCCGACCAGTGCTTCATTTTTCAATTTACGTCCAAGCAATCCGTTGAACAGAAAACCGATAAGCGGAAAAAGAACGATAAGGGGTGCGAGAGAATACATAGTTACCATTTCAAAATATTCAGTTCATCAACATTCACTGTTTGTTTATTTCGGAAGAGAGAGATGATAATGGCAAGGCCGACAGCCGCTTCAGCGGCGGCAACCACCATGACAAAAAATACCAACATTTGTCCCGTTACATCGCCAAGAAACGCCGAATACGCAACGAGCGTAAGGTTCACTGCATTTAGCATCAACTCAATACTCATAAAGACGACAATGGCATTGCGGCGCACAACCACGCCAAGAACGCCGCAGCAAAACATGAATGCTGAAAGTAACAGATAATAGTTTAAAGGAATCATACGCTAAATTTTATTAGAACGTCAAACTAAAATGATCGATCAAGGACAAACAAAAATGGTTGCCAAAAAAATATTTGTTTACTGCACTACTTTTTTCTTTGCTAAGATTACAGCCCCAATAATTGCAGCGAGAAGCAAGAATGAAGTTATCTCAAACGGAAATAAAAATTTTGTAAAGAGCACTTTACCAAGATATTCAACCGTTCCAATTTCAGCCGCCGATGGTGACTGCTGAACATACGCGTTAGCACTGCTGAAACCGAGGATGTACAGCAATTCTGCGAGCAGAGCAACGCTGAACGCTATACCGAAATACATTCTAATGCCCAGGTGTTCGCGCAGGCGTTTCTCATCACCCAGATTCAGCAGCATGATGACAAAAACAAACAGCACCATGATAGCACCGGCATACACTGAAATATGTACCACAGCAATAAACTGTGCGTTGAGCGTCAGATAAAGTCCGCCGAGGCAGAAGAAATTAAGGATAAGATAGAGAGCGCTGTTAACGGGGCTTCGTTGAAGCAACATCATCACTGCAGAAAAAATTGAAACCGCAGCCAGAACATAAAAAACACTTTGTTCAAATGTCATTCGCTAAACTAAATTTTTTATGGTGAAAAATGAAAAATTAACGCATAAATATACGAGTACTTTACCTAAGTTCAAAACTGAAAATGTAAAATCTCATCCTCCGGAGTCAATCCTTTAAAACAAAAACGCCTGAGATTAAATCTCAGGCGTCGTCTCTACATTATTGTTCGATCTTATAACTTCGGCATCGGTCCCAGCACATCGGTCGGCACCATGTTAATGATCTTTCCAACTTTTGTTGCCTGCACTCCCTTCTCCACTTTCGCTTTGTCCCCAACAATTATGATAGCAAGATCGTCGGTATCAATATATTTTTTTGCTACGCGGCGCACATCTTCTTTTTTTACCGCCATCACCTTGCCAATGTATGTATTGAAATAATCTGCCGGTAAATTATAGAGCACCATTTCTACCAATTGCCCTGCAATAGATGAAACATTGCTGAAATTATCAGGATAACCGAGCGCAATATAATTTTTCGCGCGGTTCAGTTCCTCATCAGACACTGGTTTGGAAATCCCCTCAAGTTCTTTCATGAACTCTTTCAATGCTTTATCGGTCACATCGGTTTGAACATCGGACGATGCGGTAAATGGTCCCGCGGACGGCCTGAAACCAAATCCCGACCCGGCTCCGTACGTATATCCATTTTTTTCACGAAGATTGTTATTCAATCGTGAGGTAAACGAGCCGCCGAGAATTGTGTTCATCACAAGGAGCGGGAAATAATCTTCGGTCATTCTATTCACGCCGACACGGCACACACGAATGACCGATTGCGCCGCTTCCGGTTTATCAACAAGATAAATTTTTCTCTCCTTCACCTGTTTTGCCTGACTGACAACTGCGGCAGGAACTTCTTTCTTTTCCCAACTGCCAAGCGCGCTTTCCAGTTTTGCAACGACGTCGTTCGCTTTGATGTCGCCGACAACGACTAGGAAGGAATTATTCGGATGGTAGTAGGCTGCATAGAAATTTTTTAAATCATCCACAGTAAAATTCTTCAACGATTGCTCAGTTCCGACAGTCGTACGTCCATACGGATGTTCTTTTCCAAAGACAAACTGGCTTGACGCAGCAGCGGCAATGGCTCGCGGCTGATCATAGGCTTGCATCAATGATGTCAGATATTGTTTTTGAAGCCTTGCCAACTCCTCAGATGGAAAATCGGGATGAAGAACGATATCTGCGAAAAGTTTTAATGATTCATCGAATTTTGATACGGTGGACCGCATCGAGACACCTGTTGTGTGTAATCCTCCATTCGAGTTAATTGACGTTCCAAGAAAATCAATCGCATCGGAAAGTTCAAGTGAAGATTTTCCCGCTGCACCTTCATCAAGCATGTTTGCTGTCAATCCTGCCAGTCCAAGTTTATCGTTCGATTCGTTGACACTTCCTGCTTTGATCACAAGATTCATTTGCACAATCGGCACTTCGTGTTTCTCGTACACAATAACCTGCAAACCGTTTTTCAATTCAAATTTTTGGACAGCATTGATCTTTACCGACGGTGTCGGTCCAAGTGCCGGCGGTTTTGTGCGATCCGGTGATTGGGCATACGCCTGATGAGAAAACAGCGTAATAAAAAAAAACAGAACGGCTATCTTCATGAAATTGACAATTGATAATTGACGATTGATAATTGTTTTCATTTCCCCTCCGTGCTGACAACCGATGAATTTTTTGCAGAAAGTTCCGCCTTCCCTTTCGGCACTACGCTTAAGACGACACGGCCGTCATCTTTCAAATACGTTTTTGCCATGGTAGAAATATCCTGCGGATCGATAGCATAGTAGCGTGCAAGGTCTTCATTGAAATAATCAGGATTGCCGGTAAGATAGAAGTAATTGTTCAGTTGATCCGCCTTGCCGCCAAAGCCGCCGATGTTCTCAAGTCGATTCAGAAAACTTGCTTCGTACTGATTGCGCGCCCGTTCGACTTCGCGAACAGTCGGAGCTTCATTCTTCACTTTATCAATTTCTTCCTGAATCACTTTTTCAATTTCATCCAGATTATGCCCAGAACGAGCAGTAGCAACGATCATGAATTGAGAAATCAATCTTTGAGACGCCTGGTATGCAGTGACATCCTGCGCAATCTGCATTTCGTAGACAAGTCTTTTATAGAGACGGGAATTTTTTCCACCTGCAAGAACTGAAGCTAGCAAATCCATTTCTGCATCACCCGGCAATAATGATGCGGGAGAAATCCATGCCATATAGAGCCGGGGTAATTGCACGCGGTCTTCAATGGTCAATCGCTTTTCTTCATTCAACACCGGGACTGTTCTTTCCTGCGGTTGAACCGATTTACCGGCAGGAATTTCTCCAAACCATTTTTCCACCAACGCTTTTGTTTTTTCAACATCAATATCACCGGCGATCGACAGAGTTGCATTGTTCGGAATATAATATGAATGGAAAAAGTTTTTCACATCATCCAGCGACGCTGCGGAAAGATCGGCCATGCTTCCAATCGTGGGCCAGCTGTACGGATATCCTTTTGGATACAACGCTTCATCCACCATTAAATCTGCGTACCCGTACGGGCGATTTTCGTACGACTGCCTGCGCTCGTTCTTCACTACATCGCGTTGCGCATCTACTTTTTCTTTCGTCATGTCGTCAACTAAATATCCCAACCGATCTGAATCAAGAAACAGCGCAAGCTCTAATGCGTTGTTTGGGATATCTTCATAATAATTTGTGCGGTCGTTGTTTGTCGATCCGTTGTTATTTCCTCCGGCAGCTTCAAGCCACGAATCGAATTTTCCCGTGGGAACATTTTTTGATCCCATGAACATGAGGTGTTCAAACAGATGGGCAAATCCTGTTCGTCCGGGTTTTTCATATCCCGACCCGACATGGAACCACGTGTTCACTGCCACGGTGGGCGTTGTCCTGTCCACATGCAAAATAACATTAAGACCGTTCTTCAGCGTGAAGCGTTCATACGGAATCGAGAGATGCACACTTTGTGCTGAGACAACCGCCGCACACACAAGCAAGCTTACGATGAGTTTCCGCATTGCTCCTCCTTATTAGTTATCGATGAATGGAAATGATGGGAAAAGTAAAATTTTTAATCGGGAAAGTAAAGACAGGAAATCAGTTTTATTGACAAGTGTAAACAACAACTGCTGCGTCGTAAATTTCTTTAACCGCTGTGAGACTTTGTCACTTCAAAAGTGAATTTTGTACCGGCTCCGACGAGACTATCCACTTCAATGGTAGAATTGTGTGCTTCAACAATGTGTTTAACGATCGCAAGTCCAAGCCCTGTACCGCCCACTTCGCGCGAACGGTCCCGATCCACACGGTAAAATCGTTCAAAAATTCTGGGAAGATGCTGCGGTGCAATTCCAATTCCGGTATCCTCAACGCAAATGGCAACAGTATCGGCTTTCTCATGAAATGCTACTGTGACTCGGTCTTTGGGTTCAGAATATTTAATGGCATTGTCGATCAAATTCACCAGCACTTGATGGAGGCGTTCTTTATCGCCGTAGATGTCGATGGACTTCAATTCATCGCCGACAAGAGATAGTGAAATCGTCCTTTGTGTCGCCGATGTCTGCATTTCATCCACGACAGATTTCAAAAATGGCACGACATCAAAAAATCTGAAACGCAATTTCATTTCACCGGATTCGATACGGGAGATGTCGATCAGTTCAGTCAACAGGGTATTGAGGCGTTCGGTGTTGTGCAATGCCCGCTGTAAAAATTCACGATTCACCCGCGTATCATCCACCGCGCCGTTCAACAGCGTTTCCAATAATCCTTGGGTGGAAAAAATGGGAGTGCGAAGTTCGTGAGAGACGTTGCCGAGAAATTCCGTGCGAACGCGCTCCAGTTTTTTCATCTGCACAATATCCGATTTCAAATTCTCCAGCATGCCGTTGAAAGAATCGGAAAGCTCTTGAAGCTCATCCGATGAATTGACCATTAAGCGCTGCGGGGCAATGGCTTCCTGCTGCGCCGTGATGAACCGTTGAATTTTTTGCACCGGTCGGTAAATGTAAAAATAGAGAATACCAAATGAGAGAAGGAAGCAAAGGAAAAATGCTGCGGCACCGACGACGGGAGATGTTGAGATGACGTAGAACGAAACTGCGCCGCCGAGCAGTGCAATGAATGATGCAGCGAATAGCTGAACTTTAAGAGAATACATAGCGGCGAAAAATTACATCTCCTTCATGCGATAGCCTACACCTTTGACCGTATCGATATAATCAGCGTTGCTTCCAAGCTTCTCGCGGATTTTACGGATGTGCACATCAATAGTTCGGTCAATCACATACACTTCGCTTCCCCAAATTTGCGACAGCAGGGTTTCACGGGTAACGAGTTTCCCCGCGTTCTTCACCAGAAATGACAGCACTTCGAACTCTTTCTTTGGGAAGAAAATTTCTTTTTTGTTGATGTACACTTTGTAATGCGAACGATTGATTTCGATAATTCCGTGTTTCAGAATATCGGATGCGTCCAGATCATGGTTCTTCGCCGATTTTTTGCGCAACGTCAGTTTTATGCGGGCGATAAGCTTCGGAATGCTCACCGGTTTCGTAATGTAATCATCCGCACCAAGCTCCAAACCGACCACCTCGTCAACTTCAGAGCTCTTTGCAGTGAGGAAGATGACGGGAATTTTTGCCGTTGCCGAATTTTTTTTAAGCGTTCGAACCACTTCAAGTCCGTCAAGCTCCGGCATCATAATGTCGAGAAGAATCAGGTCGGGATTTTTTTTGGTTTGGGCAAGCGCCTCAGTTCCGTTTTTGGCGGAAAGAACTTCGAATCCTTCTTTTTCTAAATTATACTTCAAAAAATCAATGATATCGCGTTCATCGTCAGCAATCAAAATCTTTTGTTTCATCGAGCCGCCTTTCTTGATATGCCAATATAGAGAAAACTTCGTCGCACTTCAATTGAGGCATTGTTAAGCAACTGTTAAGTATTTGTTACCAATATTTGATGAGACTTAGAGTTCTCTTCGATACATCGCTTTGTTAAAATACGGAGTGAGAGCAAAGATCGCTGCCGATTCAAAAGAATCTTCCCGGGTAACAAAATCATCTGTCAGAACTCCGAAGGTACCTTGATGACTTCGAACATCACCCTTCTGTGCAAATTCGTCAATCACATGCCCCAAGTCGGAACCGTTCTTCATCACCGCATCGGCAAGAGCGTGCGGAATTTCTATACTCCCCGAACTGCCATACGAAAATTCTTCTCCATCAAACACACAACACCAGCTTTGCAAAAACACCTTCTCTCCAATTTGAAAGAGGCCTCCTTCAACTCCAACCGATATGGCTACTTCAAGTTCTCCTTTTTGAAATGCTGCTCTGGCCCGCTGCTGTGCACCGAGCATCAACTCTTCCAAAGATTTCGGTGTATCTGCCACGCCGCTTTCCACCTGAAAAGTTTCAAATCGCACCGGGGTGTTTTGCAAGTGAAAATGGTGAAGCATTTTTTCCACCGCTTTTTTTACACCATTCACTTTAGGAGGGCGTGTACTTGCTATTCTAACGAGCATGGTACTATTTCTTCAGTTTATCCAACGCCGGCGGAGCGGGGAAAATTTTACCAAACTTTACGACTTTCCATTTGCCGTCAACAGTGATTAAAATAATTTCTGTATCCGGATCGGCGAACTCGGCAATCACCTGCCGGCATGCGCCGCACGGAGTGATAAAAGTTTTTTCGTCGGAGGTTACTGCAACCGCAGTGATTTTTCTTTTTTTAGCATGCACTGCTTGAAATACCGCGTTGCGCTCTGCACAGATGGTCAATCCATATGAAGCGTTTTCAACATTAGAACCGTCAAAGATCGTCCCGTCATCGGTAAGAATTGCTGCGCCGACTCTGAATTTTGAATATGGTGCATACGCATTTTTTTTTGCCTGCGTTGCCCTGCTAATTAATTCATCCCGCGTTTGTTTGTTCATGTGTGGTTCGCAGATTTGTTATTGAAATGAAGTTGACGAAGATAATCCCATGAATACAATCCGGTACCGTGTCCATCACCCCACATTATTTGAATGGCATAACTTCCAACCGGAGTAATGGACTTCAGCTCATAATGTCCCGGAAGTTTTGGTTGAACCACCGGAAGGATTGAATGCATCAATATTGTTTCACCTTTACACCCCGCACATGGACATTCATCACGAAGCAGTTGGATGGTGAATGGTGTGATCATCCCGTCATCCCAGGTTATTGTAATTGTTTCTTTGTCAGTTTGCTTTATTGAAGTAGGTCTCATAATTCTTGATGGATTGCTCTGTGAAGACGTTACGCTCTCCGCACTGTTACTTTGTTTCTTGGTTCAGCCACAAACTTCATCAATATTACAAATGAACACATGGCAAGCAATGCCGTTATGGAAAAAATTGAAATGTATCCAATCTTCGGCACAAGCCAGCCAAACAGCAAACCGGCACACACTGTTGGAGCCGTTATTGTATTGATAATTCCTATGTACGCGGGACGATCATTTTCTTCGCACATTTCCGCAATAAAAGAAAGCCTTGAGATTGATTGAATTTGAGTTAAACACGCCAGAAAGAAAAAGACAAATCCGTACATAAAAATATTTGGCGATACTATGGCAAACAACGACGCCATGGCCGAAGCAAACGCTAACGCAAGCAAATTTACTCTGTGTCCGTAAGAATCCCCGATAATACCAAATGCAATATTGGCGACAACGTTGGTCACCATGACAATGGCGGTAAAAGTTCCGGCGAAGGAAACCGGTAAAGAAAATTTTTCGATAGCGTACACAGAATAAAATGACGAAGCTGAAATAGACATAATGGCAAAGGCGTCGACCCAAAGAAAAAGACGGAAGTTTTTATCCGTTCGAATAATATTTTTTGCTTTCGCAATGATACTGCGGTGATATTGTTCGGTTTCTTTTATTTCAGATGGCCGTTCATTCACTTTCGATAAATATTTCAATGAGATCATCATAAAGAAAAAAGCAGCAAAAAAAAGGATTGCAAAATTAAGCGGAAAAGTTACGGTCCCTAAAATAATTGCCACCATTATACCCCCAACCGCTCCTGCGCCGGATCCGAGCAATTGGCGAATTCCCAGCAAGCGTCCGCGTAAAGTTATTGGGACAGTTTTTGTAAAGACTTGAAACCACGGCAGTCCTGCCGTACTTCCAAAAACCGCCATGAGCAGCAGCAAAAGCAAAAACAAGATGACCGAAATATCGGACGAAACTCTGCCGATAACAACAAAGGCCAAAACTCCGGATACAAAAAGCATGAACCGATGGACAAATCCCCATTTCACCATTTCAGATTTAAATAATGTGCGTCGATGCAGATGCTGGGCTACCAAAGCGGCAGGTATGTTCATTCCGAGAAGCCATAGTATTTGCACCGAACCAATGGCAATGGAATTACCTCCAAGTTCTTTAATAAAAATCGGGAAAATAGTCTGCACCGAAACGAAACTAAATCCCAAGACATAAAAAGAACCATCGCCAAGATGCATGCGGATATTTTTTCTTAAAAACGATTTTTGATCCGGTGAGTAGTCGCTTGGTGTAGGAAGAAGTTTTTCAATGAGTGATGGCATAGTGATGTGAATGAAAATAGGAAGAGAATGATTCACAAACAATGGAACAGCGATAAAAAAGGTTCGCGTCGACTTTTTTGCTTCGCCGGCTCATTTTCCGTATCTTAAATTCATGAATGACCAAAAAATATCAAAACGCAGACACCTCCGAGAACTTGTCATGCAGTCTCTGTATGCTTTGGAAATCTCAAAAGATTCTCCTCAGCATGTTGTTGATACAATTCTTGCAGAGTTGAAAGAGAATGAAACTGAATATGACTTTGCCGTAAACCTTTTTCTGACAACGATCAACCATCAAGCTGAACTCGACAAAGAAATTAAACAGAAGGCTCAACACTGGGAATTTCATCGGATCGCCCTAATAGACAAGCTGCTTCTTCGCATGGCATTGAGCGAGATTATTTTCTTTCCCGATATTCCACCCAAAGTGAGTATCAATGAGGCAATTGAAATCTCAAAAGATTACAGTACGGACGGCAGCAGCACATTTATTAACGGCATCCTCGATGCTATTCTCAACGATCTGAAAAAAGCGGGCACGCTCGCAAAAACCGGACGCGGGTTAGTCGACTCCACTCTCACCAAAGCAAAAAAATTATCCTGATGACTCCTCCTTCTCTTGCATCATCGCGTTTTCAAATTTTCGTTTGGACACTCTTTGATTTTGCCAACACGTCATTTTCAGTGATGGTCGTTGCGGTCGGATATTCACTCTACTTTAAAGAAGTTGTGGCCGGTGGCAGCGGGCGCGGCGATTTGCTATGGGGAATTGCCGTCAGTATCTCCATGTTCCTGACAGCGCTTATCGCCCCCGTCCTTGGCGCGGCGGCAGATTTCTCTTCCAGGCGAAAAAGATTTTTATTCGGCTTTACAATTGTCAGCATCATTTGCACGGCACTGTTATATTTTGTGCATCCGGGCATGATTATTACCGGGATGATTCTCTTTATCCTCGCCAACATCGGATTCGAAGGCGGGTTGGTTTTCTACGATGCGTTTCTTCCCAATCTCACGACGGAACGAAGCTACGGCAGAGTTTCGGGATATGGTTTTGCAATGGGATATGTTGGCTCACTCGCCACACTGCTGGTGGCAATGCCGCTGTATGCCAAAGGATTTGTATCGGAAAATCTGGATAATGTTCGTTTAAGCTTTTTAATTGCCGCAGTAATTTTTTTACTTTTTTCCTTACCCATTTTCATTTTTCTGCGCGATCATAAATCCAAGTTTGAATACAAAGTTTCGTACATCAAAGCAGGCATCCAGCGCGTCAACGAAACAATCGGCCATTTAAAAAATTACCGCAACGTTGCCCGATTTCTTCTTGCCTTCTTTATCTACAACGACGGAATTTTGACCGTCATTTCATTTGCGTCAATCTTTGCGACACAGTCTCTCAATTTTTCCCTCCAAGAAGTGATGATTCTTTTTGCACTTGTGCAAGCATCCGCCATCGTCGGTTCTCTTATTTTTGGTGTCGTAACGGATAAAATTGGCGCCAAGAAAACCATCAATATCAATTTGTTCCTCTGGATGATTGTGACGGCGGGTGCGTACGTCGTCCATTCTAAAGAAATGTTCTACATCATCGGAGTGATTGCCGGAAGTTCGATGGGTGCATCGCAGGCCGCCAGCCGAAGTTTGATGGCGCAGCTGACACCGAAAGAACGCGAAGCAGAATTTTTTGGGTTTTTCGACGGGCTGTGCGGCAAAGCATCCGCTGTGGTCGGTACTTTTTTGTTCGGACTGATTTCGTATATTACAGGCGATCAAAGAATTTCTGTTGTTACCATTGGTATCTTCTTCGTTGTCGGATTTATTCTTCTCCAACGAGTGGATGATACTCAATTTGCCCGCTAAATTTTTGTCTGGAGTTACCATGAAAATACTGTTATATGTCTTTATTATTTTTGCTGTCATAACTTCGGGCAACAAAAAAAATTTTACAGAAAACGAGCATGTGAAAATTGAAGCGCAATTTCCTGAAAAACTTACACCATCCAAAACAGGAGCCATCGTATTTTCCTTCGCACCAAATTCCGGGATTCACGTTAACACCGCTCCTATGTTTGAATTGGTTTTGGACAAAAAATCTTTGTTTGAAACCGACGGCATTCCCCGCTTCCAAAAAAATGACAAGGGGTATTTAGCAGCCGAAAAACCGGTCGAATTTTCAGTGAAAGTAAAAAAAGGAACAGCAATTGGGAAACATCATCTCAAAGGATCTCTTCGCTATTTCTTTTGCTCAGACAAAGACGGGTGGTGCAATCGTTACAGCCAACCCTTCGACGTAACCATCGAACTTACTAAATGAAAAATATTTTTTTCTTCTCCGATGTGCACCTTGGCCTGCAAGACAAGCAGCATGAAAAGGAAAAAGAGAAACGCGTTCTCTCTTTTTTATCGCATGTAGAAGAGCACGGAGAACAACTTTTCATTGTCGGCGATTTGTTCGACTATTGGTTTGAATACGCGTACGTTATTCCGCGGGGATACCATCATATCATTTCAAAATTGGGTATGCTGGTGGAGAAAGGAATCACTGTTCGATACATTGCCGGCAATCATGATTTCTGGCTGAGGGATTTTTTTCCGAACGAGCTGGGCATTCCGGTGTACAAAGACCCTTTCGGCATTGAGCTTCGCGGAAAGAAATTTTTCTTCCATCACGGCGACGGACTGGCATTGAATGATACGGGCTACCGGATTCTCAAGAAGATTCTTCGGAGCAGAATCAACATTTTCCTTTACTCTCAATTGCACCCGAATTGGACAGCGCCGTTAGCCCACGGATCGTCACATAAAAGCCGTGAATACACCGGCGGAAAAGATTTTGGCGAAACCGACGGAATGCTGCTGTTTGCAAAAGAAAAAATTATTACTGAAAAATATGATTATGTCATCATGGGGCATCGTCATAAACCGATGGAACAAAAAATTGAAAACGGCGTCTACTTTAATTTAGGTGATTGGATTTCCTACAATACCTACGCAGAATTTGACGGAACCACTGTTGAGTTGAAGACCTGGAAATAAGTAAGGAAGACTGATGTAAAGAACCTTCTGCATCAATAAGTAAAATGTATGGCAGATAATTCAAAAAAGAAACCTCTCTACAGTTCTGAAGAAATGAAAAAATATTTTCACGATCCTTCGTATCGACAAGAGATACTGAAGCGCAGTAAAGGATTTTTTAAAAAAAACCGGTGGTATTTTTACGGCGCCGGTGTTCTCTTCATCATCTTGTTGGTTGTGTATGCCAATTATGTCATATCGGGTCTTCCTTCCCTTGAAGATCTTGAAAACCCAAAACCGGAGCTTGCCACCAAAGTGTATTCCATTGACGGTGAAACGCTCGGCACATTTTTCCTGACGAAGAATCGTTCGTACGTTACCTATAATCAAATCCCGCAAAATGCTGTAGATGCGCTTATTTCGACAGAAGATAAAAACTTCTATAAACATTGGGGAGTTACACCGTGGAGATTCCTCCGCGCCATGGTAAAAAATCTTTTGACGTTCCGACTGAGAGAAGGAGCGAGTACCATCACGCAACAGCTCGCACGAAATTTGTACGGCTTTCAGGGAACCAACGAAAATGCGTTTGACAAAGCGACCAGAAAAATTCGTGAATTCTTTACGTCGGTCCAGATTGAAAAAAATTTTACAAAAAAAGAAATTCTCGAAATGTATTTGAACACGGTGTACTTTGGCAGAGGCGCGTACGGAATTTCTGCTGCGGCAGGAATTTTCTTTGGAAAAAGTGTTGAGGAACTCACACCCGGTGAATCGGCAATGCTGATTGCCATTGTGAATGGTCCTGCTTACTTCGATCCGATGCGGCATCCGAATCGCGCTATGGGACGATGGCATTTGGTGATCAATCAGATGTTGGAAGACGGCCGCATTACGCAAGACCAAGCGGATAAAATGAAGAACGAAGCTTTAACCTTTTCAACCAATGAAGTTGAAGGACCGCTCGGCCTGGCGCCAGATTTTGTCGAATACATCCGCCAGCAAATGCGCGAGAAAGCAGATAAATACGGTTTCAATATTTATAAAGATGGTCTGACCGTGTATACAACACTTGACAGCAGAATGCAGCGTTATGCAAATCGAGCTGTGGAAGAACATCTTGCTGAGAAACAAGCAGAGTTCAATAAAATTTGGGATTGGAATGCAAAACCAGGACTGTTGGCAAAAGTGATTGAGAAAGCGGCTGTGCAATCAATTGAGTATCAACATGCAACAAATAAAGATAGTGTCATAAATTTTTTAAAGAAAAATTCCCGTTTTATCGATTCAGTGAAACAGGTTTGGCAAAGTATTCAAGTTGGGTTTGTAGCGATAGATCCAAAGAGCGGAGGCATTCGCGCCATGGTGGGAGGAAAAAATTTTCGTTCGGTTCGGTACGGACTTAATCATGTCACACAAATTCGCCGCCAACCAGGTTCATGCTTCAAACCATTCGTATACACCGTTGCTATTGATAATGGGTACCCGCCAACATACGAGATGTTAAATCAACCTGTCACGGTTGAATTAGGTGATGGCACACGATGGACACCTCAAAATTTTGAAGGTGATATCGGGGGAAAATATACGTTACGTGATGCACTCGCCCAATCAATCAATCTTGTCGCTGTTCGTACCATTATGGAAATCGCACCCAAAGAACAGGTTGTGAAATACGCCCATGAGATGGGAATTAAATCTCCCATCCCTGTTGTCGAATCTATTGCTCTCGGCACCGCAATGGTAACGCCGTTGGAAATGACATCAGCATTCGGCGTTTTTCCCAATGAAGGAGTTGCTGTTGAACCAAATTCAATTCTAAAAATTGAAGACAAAGACGGCAATGTCATTGAAGAAAATGTACCGGAGCGCCGTGAAGTTCTCAGCAAAGAAACAGCATACATTATGACCAATATGATGGAAGATGTTGTGAACGTCGGATCAGGAACGCGAATTCGAAATTACTTTCACTATCCCGCTGCCGGAAAAACTGGAACAACTCAAGGGTTTGCCGATGCATGGTTTGTCGGTTTTACTCCGCAACTTGCTGCCGGTGCATGGGTAGGTTTTGATGATCAAGCGGTGACATTTAACAGTGCTGACGGCCAAGGCGGTCGTGCAGCCGCTCCGCTGTGGGGACGATTTATGAAATACGTCTACGAAGACAAAACTATTCCTGTGACGCAACCTTATTTTAAAATGCCGAATGGAGTCGAAAGGGATTCCATTTGCGTCTTAACACACAAACTTGCCACTCAATTTTGCCCGATTAAAAGAATTGAAGTATTCAATTCAAAATATCTCGCACCAAAATGTGATGTGCACACCAGCGCAGATTCAACTAACGTAGGAAGCCCTTCGCAGTTTTAAAATTAAAAAGTTCGGTCGTTAGACCGAACCTGCGGTTATATCTAAGAACAATGTCTTAGCATCCCTCAATTGCACGGACATGAGTCCGTGCCT
>JAQUOA010000038.1 GCA_028749215.1 Bacteroidota bacterium | reverse complement strand
CCTGCACGGATTGTCGTATCAACAGGAGAGAGAGAAGCGGCAATGAGTGAGTCCTCATTAAGTTTGGGAAAAGTGTCTTGAGAAGCAACGAAAAAAACCGGAGTGGGAATTGGTTGTTCGTATTTTGCAATGCCCTGGCCAAAACCTAACGATGTGATTATCAAAAAAAATCCAATATAAAACAGAGGTCGGGTCATTCAGTGATCAACTCAAAATTCAGGATGCAGTACTTCACGAAATTACTCACAATTAGGAAATGAGCGCTACTACTTCAATCTCCACCAACGCATCTTTAGGAAGGCGGACAACTTCAACGGTGGAACGAGCCGGAGCGGCGTCGCCGAAATATTTGCCGTACACTTCGTTCATTGCGGCAAAGTCATTAAAATTTTTCAAGAAGACCGTCGTCTTAACGACGTGAGCAAAATCCGTGTGCGATGAAACTAGAATTGCTTTCAGGTTTTCGCACACCTGTTTCGTTTGTTCTTGAATGGTTGTACCTACCATGTTTCCTGTTTTCGGATCAAGTGCAATTTGTCCTGCCGTGAAAAGTAATTGCCCCTGCACTGCCACTGCTTGATTGTATGGGCCGATAGGAAGCGGCGCTTTATCTGTTTTGATGATTGTTTTCATAATGAAATGTGTTTATGGAAAATTTGCAGATCCGTTTCGGTAGCGACCGATTATCCGTCCAGCATGTCAATCAATCTTTCAAGATCGTCCGGATTGTAATATTCGATTGAAATCTCGCCTCCGCCGCTGCTGTTTTTTCGGATGATCACTTTCGTTCCGTACTTATGACGCAGCCGGGTTTCGATTGATTGAAAGGTTGAATCGCCGCGCCCTGCATGCTTCGATGATGATGAAGATTTCGATGTTTTGCTCGGCTCTTTTCCCTTTACCACTTCTTCAATTTTTCGAACCGACCAACCGTCCACAACAATTTTATTGAAGAGTTTCAATTGCCGTTTTTCATCGCTGACAGAAAGCAACGATCGCGCATGTCCCATCGAAATTTTATTGTCCCGTACACCTTGCTGAATTTTTTCGGGAAGTTTCAACAATCGCAGAAAATTTGTTACCGTCGAACGTTCTTTCCCTACTTTTTCTGCTACCTGATCCTGTGTCAGTTTGCATTCATCCAGCAAGCGTTTAAATGAAAGCGATACTTCAATCGGATTGAGATCTTCGCGTTGGAGATTTTCAATCAATCCCAGCTCCAACATTTCGGCGTCGCTGTCAACTCTCTTAACAAAAGCAGGAATTGTTTTCAATCCCAATTCTTGCGATGCGCGAACACGACGTTCGCCGGAAATTAATTCAAAATTCCCTGTCACTAATCTGCGAACCGTGATCGGCTGGATAATGCCGTTCTGTTTAATGGATTGCTTTAGCTCTTCCAGCGTGTGTTGATCAAAATCTAATCGCGGTTGAAACGGATTGGGAGAAATTTTTGCAACGTCAATTTCGATGATTCCGCTTGCCTGACCTGAATCTCTTGGCAACGGCTGCACTGCCATCGACTCACTCCGTTCGGGAATTCGCGGAATGAGAGCACTGAGCCCTTTACCTAATACAGATTTAGATTTCGTTTCGGACATGATTATGATACTTTTGAATGCAATACGGATGCGGCTGCATCGCGATGTGTCGCTGAATTCTTGCGATGATTCTTCAACATTTCCTGTGCAAGGTCAATATAATTTTTACTGCCGGACGACATAGCATCGTACAGCAAAATTGGTTTACCGAAGCTTGGCGCTTCGCTCAGTCGCACATTGCGCGTAATAATGACGGAAAATACTTTTTCTCCAAAATATTTTTTTACTTCGTCTACTATTTGATTGGAAAGGCGCAAACGGGAGTCAAACATTGTCATCAGCACACCTTCGATATCCAACGACGGATTGAAAGTTTTCTTCACCATATTAATAGTATTCAGCAATTGACCAAGCCCTTCGAGCGCAAAGTATTCGCACTGCACCGGTATCAGCACGGAATCAGCCGCCGTGAGTGCATTCAATGTAATTAAACTTAAGCTCGGCGGACAATCGATGATAATATATTCAAATTTTTTACGAATGTCGGCAAGTGCAACACGAAGTTTCTTTTCACGATCTGCTTCATTCACCATTTCTATTTCAGAACCGACAAGGTTAATGTTCGACGGGATCAAAGAAAGAAAGGGCATGGATGTTTTCAACACTGCTTCATCAATTGGAATCTCTCCAATCATTACTTCGTAGGCAGTTTTATCCAACGTCTTGCTGTCAAATCCAACACCGCTGGTCGTGTTAGCCTGCGGATCAATATCCAGCAACAAGGTTTCATGTTCTGCCACGGCTAGAGAGGCCGCCAGATTTACCGCTGTTGTGGTTTTACCCACTCCCCCTTTTTGATTCGCTATCGCTATTACTTTTCCCATGAAATCGCTTGTTCTAAAGAAAAAAAATTCTATTTTGTCTTTAATTTCAGTTTAATATACTTCATTTCAGAAATGGAAGCAACGAATTTACGTTGAGTCGTAAGAAGTTATGGAAAAGTTCTTATTTATCGGTTTAGGGGGATTTTTAGGAAGCATCGCGCGATACTGGCTTGCAACGGCGGTTTATAAGTCACTCGGAGAATCGTTTCCCTATGGCACACTCTCTGTGAATATAATCGGCTGTTTCATGATTGGATTTTTAATGACGGTTTTTGAAGAACGCTTTCTTGCACTTCCGGAATTGAGATTGTTTTTAGTTGTCGGTATCCTCGGCGGATTCACCACGTTTTCATCATTCAGCTACGAAACAATTGCGCTGCTGCGGGCAGGAAATTTTCTGTATGGTTCTTTGAATGTTCTTTTAAGTGTTGTCGTCTGTCTCGTTTTTACGTGGATAGGTATTATAGTCGGAAAAATAATGTGAGGCCAATATGAAACTTCTTGGTGAAGGAAAATTGCTGCGGGTTTTTATCGGAGAGTCAGACAGACTTCACGGCAGGCAATTATTTGAAGCTATCACCAATAAAGCTCGCGAAGAAAAACTTGCCGGGGCAACAATACTGCGCGGCGTTGAAGGTTTCGGTGCCCACAGCGTTATTCACAAAGCATCGCTGGTCGATCTCTCAGCGGACATGCCCGTGATCATTGAAATTGTTGATACGGCTGAAAAGATCGAATCATTTCTTCCTCTTATTGATGCGATGATTGAAGAAGCACGGTGCGGAGCGATGGTGACAGTAGAAAAAGTTGACGTGAGAAAATATACCGCGGGAAAATAATTATTCAAATCTGTCAGTAACAGTGAAACGATATCCTTTCAAAAATTCTTCAGTCTTCATTCTTTTCCTTCCTTCCTGTTGGAGTTCAAGAATCTCTAATGCTCCTTTTGAAGATTGCACAAACAATTTAGCGCCATCAACAGCAATGGTTCCAAATTCTGCATTCTGAATTCTGTATTCTGTATTCTTTTTACACGAAAAAATTTTTATCTGCTTCTCACCATACATCGTCCACGCAGCCGGATACGGTGACAAACCTCGCACAAAATTATAAATTTTTTCAGCCGGTTGATTCCAATTGATACGGCATGTTTCTTTGAAAATTTTCGGCGCGGGTGATGCCAATGAATTATCTTGAGAATGAGGTACAGCTTTACCAAGATCGATCAACCGAACGGACTGTAAAACTATTTCAGCGCCGATTTCTGAAAGAACATCATGCAAGCTTCCCGCATTCATATCGTCTCGAATCATTGTCCTCGCTTGCAAAATAATATTGCCGGTATCAACTTTATCTTGCAAAAAAAATGTCGTCACGCCAGATTCTTTTTCTCCATTGATGATCGCCCAATTAATCGGCGCGGCGCCTCTATATTTTGGCAGTAACGATGCGTGAAGATTAAACGCACCTTTCGACGGCATCGAATACACTTCTTTCGGTAAAATTCGAAATGCTACAACAACGAACAGATCGGGGGAAAATTTTTTCAGTTCGGAAATAAATGAAGGATCTTTGAGAGATTCCGGTTGAAGAACCGGAAGGGAATGTTTCAACGCGCTTTCTTTGACCGGAGTAAAACTAACTTGCTGACCTCTGCCGCGAGGTTTATCCGGTGCCGTCACCACTGCAGAAATCGTGTACCCGTTTTGCAATAAAATTTCCAGACTTGGAACGGCAAAATTCGGCGTACCCATAAAAACAATATTCATATTTTCACCACAGAATAATAAAGATACAGGGATGTGTCGTGCACTTATTTCTTCTTTGGTTTTTTCTTACTCGGCGCGGCAACAACTTCATACTCTGTTTCAATTTCGCCTTTAGAAACTTTGGTCAGTTTACTTTTTAATAACGTTCGTTTGGCTGCACTGATGTGGTCGATAAATAAAATACCGTTCAAATGATCGATTTCATGCTGTAGAACACGGGCTAGTAAACCGTCCGCTTCCAATTTACGTTCTTTCATATTTACATCGTTGTAACGGAGAGTAATTTTTTCGGGACGCCAAACTTTTTCCCGGATATCCGGAATGCTTAAGCATCCCTCTTCAAATTCCCATTCTCCTTCTTCGTCAATGATTTCTGGGTTAATGACGACAAGCGGTTTTGTATCTTTCCATTCTTCGTTATCGGAAATATCAATGACGAGGATTTGCTTTGCGACACCAACTTGGTTTGCCGCTAAGCCAATACCATACCCTCGCATGGTATCAAACATATTTTGGATAAGTTTAATATCAGCATTGGTAATTTCAGTAACGTTTTCAGCCTTCTTTTTTAAGACTTCGTTACCATACAAATATATTGGTAGTGTAGCCACAGTCACTCCGCGATGGAATCAATACAACAATAATTTAAGGGATAGATAAATCAATTGATAACTCTTCTTGCTTCAGTATATCTTTTTTTATAATAGGATGAATACATTGAAGACAATGTCACGCCAAAACTAACGCTTGCATGGGCAAACATGTCGTCGCCGATGTAAATACCAACATGCGACGGGTTTTGTCCGGTGGTATTAAAAAAAATCAAATCACCAAATTTCAAGTTGTCTGCATCAACAGGTGAGCCCAACTTTACCTGATCTTCTGTTGTCCGTGGCAATTGCATTGCCGCACTTTCTTTGAAAATCTCTTTAGTGAATCCCGAACAATCAATTCCCGATTTACTTTCTCCTCCGTACTCGTACGGTGTTCCCATCCACGCCAAAATTGCATCCATCATTTTTTGTTGTTCAAAATTATCCGCATTTGTCGAAGCATGGTCTGCAGGTTTTTCTGACTCATGGACGATATTTTTGGGGGTTGTTGGTTCAACAGTTTTTGCAGAGGCTGATGACGGTTTTGCACTGCTAAATCTCTCTCCCACTTTTTTTACATCAACTTTTCGATCATCTTCGCGTGTTTCTTCTTCAACAATCTTGGATGAAAATCTTATACTACCCTTTCTCGTTTTTTCAGTTTTCTTTTTTTCTTTATCACTGCTTGCAAAGCGCGGTGAAGAACTTCCGCAGCCAACAAGCCACAATGCGAGGATCAAACTGAAAAATGAAAAGCCCCATCTCGTCAACAGAAGGGGCTGATGAAGAACGATGTCCTTCATATCTTATCCAAGATATGACCGAAGATTTTTACTTCGTGACGCATGGCGCAGACGGCGGATTGCTTTTTCCTTAATTTGACGAACACGTTCGCGCGTAAGATTAAATTTTTCTCCGATTTCTTCCAGCGTCAGCGAATGTTCCTTCTGCAATCCAAAATAGAGACGTATAACTTCGGATTCCCGCTCGCTCAGCGTCGCCAAAGCTCGCTTCACTTCTTCTTTCAATGATTCTTCCATTAAAATAGAATCAGGCGACGGCTGGCGTTCATCCTGAATCACATCCAACAACCTGTTATCTTCACCTTGCGCAAAAGGTGCATCAACAGAAAGATGGCGCCCCGAAATTTTTAATGTATCGGCAACTTCAAAGACCGACATATCAAGCTCTTCAGCAAGTTCGCTCGCACTTGGCTCGCGTTCAAATTCCTGCTCAAGCTGGCTGAATGCTTTACCGATTTTATTCAACGCACCGACGCGGTTCAACGGCAAACGAACGATACGCGATTGTTCTGCAAGCGCCTGCAAAATAGATTGACGAATCCACCACACTGCGTACGAGATAAATTTGAATCCGCGCGTTTCATCGAAACGTTTTGCGGCTTTTATCAATCCAAGGTTTCCTTCATTAATCAAATCGCCAAGGGACAATCCTTGATTCTGGTACTGTTTCGCCACGCTGACCACAAAACGCAAATTTGCCTTTGTTAATTTTTCCAGCGACCGCTGGTCACCTTTTTTTATTCGCTTTGCAAGATCAATTTCTTCGTCCGGCGTAAGCAGATCAACTTTTCCAATCTCTTGAAGATATTTATCAAGGGATTGACTTTCTCTGTTGGTATATTGTTTGGTAATTTTAACCATTAATGCATAACCTCTTTAAAATAAATGAAACTATTGAATATCAATCCTGTCAACTATTCCCACAATACTTGCATCCACCGGTGCCATATCCACCGGAAGCGGAATCACCGCTTCGGCAGCCGTAATATAGAATACTGTTTCGCCGACTCCTGCACCGACGGTATCGACAGCGACAATCGGCGTCCCGACATTTTTTTTGTGTGAGTTGATCGGCTGAATGAATTGCATTTTAAAACTATGCAGTTGTTCATCCTTCCGCGTTGCCCACACTGTGCCGATAACTTTTGCCAAAAACATTATTCGCTCACATCAAGTTTATCAACGACAGCCATGATCACCGCATCGACAGGCTTATTTTTTGTCTGAACCGTTTGACGCGCAGAACTTCCTGTTGCCACAAGCACAACATCTCCCACACCGGCTTGCACTGTATCGACGGCAACGACAAATTGATCTTTGAGCTTGTAATCAAGATCGATATGTTTAACAATTTGCAGCGACAGCCCGACAAGATTTTCGTCTTTGCGTGTAGCCCATACTGTACCGACAACTTTTCCGAGGATCATGGTGAACTCTCTTTGATTCTTTAGACGATGAGATGCAAGAAACTGTTTCCGCTTAACTCTTTTCCTTCAAATCCGAAGTAATTTACGATTGTTTTCCCAAGATCAGCAAATGTTTCCCTTATACCGATATTTACATTTCGCTTGCCGTTCGGTGCAAACATTAACAACGGAACATATTCACGCGAATGGTCCGTACTCTTATCTGTTGGATCATTACCGTGATCGGCAGTTAAGATCAAAAGATCGTTACCGCTGAGCGTGTCAAGAATTCGAGGCAGTTCTTCGTCAAAGTATTCAAGAGCCTCTTGCATTCCTTTTGCATCTTGTCGGTGTCCATACATCGCGTCAAAGTCGACAAGATTGGTAAAAATAAATCCACATTTTATTTTTTTTGCCCAACTAATGGTTTGTTCAATCCCGTCAGTGTTCGATGTTGTATGAATTTTCTCTGACAAACTTTTCCCGGCAAATAAATCATCAATCTTCCCAATCCCGATTGTCGGTATGCTGTTGTCATAGAGGATATCGAGCATTGTCGTACCTGGTGGAAGCAGCGAAAAATCTCTTCGATTCGATGTCCGTTTATAATTTCCTTTTGTGCCGACAAACGGACGAGCTATAACACGACCAACAGCATGTTCATTAATCATTACATCGTACCGAGCAATTGTGCAAATTTTGTACAGCTGTTCTAAAGGAATAATCGATTCATTGGCTGCAATTTGAAAGACCGAATCGGCTGACGTATAGACAATTGGATACCCTGTTCGTTCATGCTCTTTACCAAGTTCAGCAATGATCTCCGTGCCCGATGCCGCTTTATTTCCAAGAACTTCTTTGCATCCAGTCAAAGAACAAAATTTATCAATCACTGATTTTGGAAATCCTTTTGGATAATAAGGGAAATCTTTTTCCAAAATAATTCCCGAAATCTCCCAATGACCTGTTGTGCTGTCTTTTCCTTTGGACACCTCACGCATTTTGCCAAACGACCCTTCAGTACCCTTACCTGCAGGAACACCTTCAATTTTTGCGATGTTCCCAAGCCCAAGCTTTCCCATAGTAGGCAATTGCAAACCGCCAACTTTCTTGGCAGTATTACCCAGCGTGTTTGTTTCTTCGTCTCCGTATGCGCGCGCATCCGGCGCGGCGCCTATTCCAACACCATCTAACACAATGCAAATTATTTTACCGGTTGTTTTCAATTAAAATACGCGAACTGTGTTGCCGCCGCTTCTCAATGCTTGATCTAATACGTGCGTGACATTTTTAATAAGTTCATCTCTCTTTATTGATGCCGTTGCGCCGCTGATGCCGATCGTTACTGAAACTGAGTAACTCTTCTTGTCATGCGTGATAATGCTTGACGAAATTGCAGTTCGAAGTTTTTCTGCCCATAAAAATGCATCGTTCGCAATCGTGTCCGCAAGAATCAATCCGAATGTTGAATCATCAAACCGTGCTACAATGTCGTACGGACGAACACTGGAACGCAGTTGATGTGCAACACTTACCACCGCGGCGTCTTTGCCTTCAGGTCCATATCGCATTTCAATATCCGCTACATTAGACAAGGATACGAAGACAAGGCTTAAGTCTTCCTCCCGATCAGTTGAGCGCTCTAATTCTTCGTCAAGGCGAGAGAGGAAAAATTTTCTTGTAAATGTTCCGGTTTGATCATCAATGACAACATGTTCATCGACGATGGAATTTAATTCGATAATTTCAAATTCTGGTGCAACTGTCGAAGCCAGAAATTGTATCGAGGAAATATCCTTTTTACTAAATGCAATCGTTCTATGTGACGCAACCACAGCACCAAAACATTTTCCGTTCGATGTAAAAGGAACAACGACCAATGAACCCTGTTTCAAAAGTTCCGAACCGGCTTCTCCGGAATGAAAAATCGTTTGAGTGTTATCAGCCAGAGGCACTTGCTGAACGGTATTAGTCAAGAGCGATCTGCCGACAACGCTTCCATGAACATCAATCAATTGTTTTGCGGAAATGAATTTGTCCGTTCCTCTTGTTTTGACGGTGGCAATGACCCATGAATGCTGGCTTTCGTCAAATAAAATCACCGAAATCGAATCCCATTGAAGAATATTCTCCAATTCTTCGGTGAGACTGTTTACCACTACAGAAACAGACGGCTGGGCATTGATTTTATTTTTTAACCGTGAATTTGCTTCAATCAATTTAACATCGGCAAACAGGTCAAACTTTTCGGTATGGCTGATGAGCATTGCCGAAATGAGTTTCGAAAAATGTGCCAAGATTGAAAATGTTTCTTCACCAAAGGCGTCCTGTGCTTTGCTGTCCAACACCAGAACGGCAATCGGAGACGCCGCCGAGACATCATTCACATAAAAAACGGGAACACCGATAAATGAGCGAACACTTTGTAAACTTTTATAATAGCGCAAAATATCACGTTCTGAATCCGACGAAATATCATTGATAACTTCCGGCTGGCCTCGAAGGCCGATTCTGCTCACCACATCATTACTAAGGGCAATTTTCCGCTCGGAAATAAAACTCTCACTGTCAGTCACCTTTGCTTCTGTCACAAGGTGCCGTGATTCTTGATTGACCCAAAAGAAAGCAACGGTATGGGCGAAACAAACTTCTTTCACTGCTCGAAGCACTTTCAACAATAAATTGTTGAATTCACTTTGTGGCTCCAAGTTACTCATAGTAATTTTCGGGGACTCTTCAACAAAATCAGCCGCCTGCATGTGACGCTGATGTTTTTGTTGCTGAACTGGTGCCGTGACCTCAGCAAGTTCTGTAATCTGTTTAGAGTAGAGCTCATCCTCTATTTCTTCAAATTTTTTATCTGCAGCATTGGGAATTATTTTTTGTGCTTTTGATCGGTACACTTCATACGCCGCATAGAAAAGCAAAGCGCCAATACCAAAAGCAAAAGCAATGGTGATTGGCACTTTGCTCCACACTCCTAAAAAAACAAGAAGGACTCCACAAACTGCCAGCACGCCCGCTGCAAGAGATTTGTGCTGAGGAAAACGGGCGATCCCTTGCTGTTTTTCTGGCATCTTTATGAGTCCTTGGACGTAAAGAAATCGCAAATTGTTCTAAATTTATTCATAATTAGCAGGAAAGTCAATGAAGATTTACGTGAATATCATTCCTCTTTCCTTGTTCAAAAAGACATTTTGGTATTCAAAAGTTTCATAAATTTTTTCGCTTTATGGTGTTGCGCTACTATCATTTTTTATTTACACTCAATACAGAAAGATATCCTTCATCAAATCTCACCAATAAAGAGCATACTATGAAAGCAGTCATAATGTCCGGCGGCTTTGGAACTCGACTTCGACCGCTCACCTGTAATATTCCAAAACCAATGGTTCCCATGATGAACAAACCAATGATGCAGCACATCGTTGATCTGTTAAAAAAATACGGGATCACAGATATCGTCTCCACTCTTTTTTATCAGCCGGAAATCATTCGCGGATATTTTGGTACCGGTGAAAAGTTCGGCATTAATATGCAGTACCGCAAAGCTGAAGCTGATTATGGGACCGCAGGAAGTGTTCGTAATGCGGCAGATTTTTTGGACGAACGGTTCATCATCATCAGCGGTGACGTACTCACAGACTTTGACCTTTCAAAAGCCATTGAATTTCATGAAAAGAAAAAAGCAAAAGCAACAATTGTTCTTACCCGCTCTGTGAACCCGCTTGCGTTTGGCGTAGTCATTACCGATGCCAGCGGAAAGATTACACGCTTTCTCGAAAAACCATCATGGGGTGAAGTCTTCAGCGATACGATCAACACAGGCATTTACATCATTGAACCGGAAGTTCTGAAACTTGTACCGTACCAAAAAGAATTTGACTTCAGCAAAAACCTTTTCCCTATTTTACTTGAACAGGATATGGGTCTCTATGGGTACATTGCAGAAGGCTACTGGCGCGATGTCGGCAACCTGAACGAATATCAGGAAGCTCACCTTGACGGCCTTGACGACCGTGTGAAAGTACAGATTGAAGGGAAAAAAATCGGCACTGCTTTTGTCGGAACTGATTCAGTCATTGAAACCGCCGTCGAAAATCTTCAAGGCAAAGTCATCATTGGAAAAAATTGTAAGATTGGAAAAAATGTCAAGATCATTAAATCATCGATTGGCAACGATGTTATTATTGAAGAAGGCGCTGTCATTCGCAATTCTGTTATTTGGTCGGATTCAAAAATCGGGAAAAGTGCCGAGCTCACATCGTGCGTTGTGGGCAAATGGTGCACCATCGGAAATCATGCCCTCATCAGCGATAATGTTTTCATTTCAGATAAATGCGTGATCGGTAAAGACAGTAAGCTTGCTCCAAATATAAAGCTTTGGCCCGCCAAAGAAGTTGAAGACGGTGCTATTCTTACCCGCTCACTTGTGTGGGAAGACAAATGGTTGAAAGATCTTTTTACCGATGCGCGTATAACAGGATTATCGAACATCGAAATGAATCCCGAGTTTGGTGCAAAAATCGGTGCAGCGTTTGGAGCATTGATCGGAAGTGGAAAATCTGTCATCACTAGCCGCGATGGGGATAATGTTTCTCGTATGATGAATCGAGCAGTCATGTGCGGATTGATGTCCGCAGGTGTGGAAGTCGGCGATTTGCGCGCAACGTCAATCCCAATTTTACGGCAGGAATTACGCGGCGGGAAGGCGACCGGTGGAATCCACGTACGAAAATCTCCTCTCGATAAAAATCTTACCGACATCATTTTCTTTGATGCGAAAGGAAAAGACCTCCCCACAAATAAAACAAAATCACTTGAGAGGTTATTTTTCGGAGAAGATTTTCCGCGTGTAAAACAAGAAGAGGTAGGAAGAGTTGTATTTCCTGAACGTGCGCAGGAAAGCTATACCGAAAAATTTATTTCCACCATTAATGTTAATGCGATAGTCCAGGCAAAATTTAAACTGGTGATTGACTACTCCAGCGGAATTGCATCGTCGATCTTCCCTAATATTCTCGGAAACTTTCAGGCGCAGGTGCTGTCGCAAAACGCCTACCTTGACGCAAAAAAACTGACACGATCTAAAGAAGAATACGATGCTTCGGTCGAACAGCTTAGACATATCGTCACCTCTTTGGGATACGATGTCGGATTTTTGCTCGATGCCGGTGCCGAAAAATGCTACGTTGTGGATGAAAATGGAAGATTCATTCATAATGACCGTTTGCTTACGCTGGTGACGTATCTTTTTCTCACCGTCTATCCCAATGCTAAAAAGATTGCAGTGCCAATTACCGCATCGGCCGAAATCGATCTCATCGCGGATCACATGGGCGTTGAAGTGGTAAAAACAAGAGACAGCCATCTTTCCCTTATGGAAGCTGCGGGCAAAGAAGACATCACGTTCGTGGGCGGAACAAAAGGAGGATTTATTTTTACCGATTTCCTGTTTGCCAGCGACGGCATGTATTCCGTAGCAAAAATTTTAGAAATGATGGCTTTGACCAATCTTCGCTTCGGTCAGCTGGACAAACAAGTACCAAAATTGAATATGAATAAGAAAGTTATTCATTGCCCGTGGGACAAGAAGGGAAAAGTCATGCGGTATTTAATGAAAGAAACTGATCATATTCAAAACAGGATTCTGTTGGATGGGGTAAAACTTGTGCTTGACCATCAGGCGTCAACGTCCGTTTTGATGTGGCCGGACAGGGAAAAGCCACTGTTTCACCTCCACGCGGAATCCTCAAAGAAAGAGCTCGCCGATATGCTGGTGACTCAATATGAAGAAAAAATTATTGATTGGAGAGATAGTAAAGACTAATGCTTCCATTTGAAAAATGAAAGTCGTATATTTGACAACATTTTTTGACATCTTACGAATGGTTTGACATTATGAGAATAAGCGATATTCTAGACGAATCAGTTGTTCGAGTTGATTTAAAGGGAAAATCAAAAGACGAAATCATCAATCAGATGATCGCCATTGTGACCCACTCCAGCAAAATTACCGACATCGAAAAAGTTCGCGAAGCAATTTTTGAACGCGAAAAAATTATGTCTACCGGTGTGGGCAACGGCTTTGCAATTCCCCACGGAAAAACTGACGCCGTCCTTGACATCGTAGCGGCATTTGCCATCACCGACGAACCGATTGATTACGATTCGCTCGACGAACAGCCGGTACGGTTGATTTTCCTTTTGGTCGGCAAAGACAGCATGGTCGGTCCGCATATTAAATTGTTGAGCCGAATCTCGCGCTTAATGAACAAAGAAGAGTTTCGTAATAAATTGCTTGGCGCAACAACAGCCAAACAAGTTATCGAGATTTTCAAAACCGAAGAGTCAACATATTTTGAAAATTGAGAATGTCTCAGAGACATATCCCGCAACGGTTTATGTAGAACGAAACACTTTCCTGTTTTTCTTTTCTATTCAATAACGCGCGAATTGTGAATTACCGAGCTATTAAAGGCACTAAAGATATTCTTCCCTCCGAAACGTCGCGGTGGCAGTCTGTTGAACAGATCATCCGCGATGTCTTCCATCGATTTAACTACAAAGAAATTCGCACCCCCATTTTTGAAAGTACCGCACTCTTTGCCCGAAGTATCGGCGAGCTGACGGACATTGTCGGAAAAGAGATGTACACATTCCAAGACCGAAGCGGCGACAGCGTTACACTTCGTCCTGAAGGAACCGCTTCGGTGATGCGTTCGTACATCCAAAACAATCTTGGGGAAGCACAACCATTGGTAAAAGTGTATTACCTTGGACCGATGTTCCGGCAAGAACGACCGCAGGCAGGTCGCTTGCGGCAATTCCATCAATTTGGTGCAGAAGCGACCGGTTCTCCCACCGCTGAAACCGACGCAGAAATTATTGCGTTGGCAATTGAAATTTACCGCCGGCTCGGCATCACCAACTATGCATTAAAAATTAATTCCGTTGGAGACGAAGAATGCCGTCCACGGTACAAAGAAATCTTACGTGCTGAGTTAAAGAAGATTTCCGACAAACTCTCCCCAGAAAGCCAAAAGCGAATTGATCAGAATCCGATGCGCGTGTTGGATTCCAAAGATGAACGAGATCAAGGATTGACGGCTCACTTGCCGTTGATTGTCGATTATTTAAATGAAGAATGTGCAACTCATTTCCAGAAGGTAAAATCACTGCTGACGGCATATGGAATTCCATTTACCGTTGACGGCAGGCTTGTGCGCGGGCTTGATTACTACACCAAGACAGCATTTGAAATTACCAGCACAGAACTGGGATCACAAGATGCTCTTGCCGGCGGCGGACGTTACGACTTGCTCGTGAAGGAGCTTGGCGGAAAATCGACGCCCAGCGTTGGATTTGCGGCAGGTATGGAACGCTTGATGATGATCTTGGAAAAAAAAGGTTTCGCACCCAGCGATAACACGCCAACGTTATTTATTGCTGTTGCCGATGAATCTGCACGCGAATGGGGACTGAAGACAGCAATGCATCTTCGCTCAAAAGGATTTAAGATAGAAATTGATTTGCTACAACGCAGTTTGAAATCCCAAATGAAAGAGGCCGACAGACAACAAACGAAGTTTGCCATCGTCGTCGGGTCAACGGAACTGGCAAACGGGAAAGCATTATTGAAAGATTTGTCCAAACATACTCAACAAGAAGTTTCCTTGGATTCGCTTCATCAATTTCTGCAGTGAGTTATGGCGGTAAAGAAAATGACTTCTGTTGTTGAATATCGTTTGCTGGTTCACCATACGTACGACCAAACTGTGAAGCGTGCCGGAATTCTTTTCCTTCTTGAAACTACGAAACAGTTTACCAACTTTGCCTATACCATTGACGTTCAAGATCGAGTGGAAAAAAATTCGCTGCTGTGGAGCCTGCATGGACTCCGTACGCCATCAATGAATATGCCTTCCACCGGAACGGCGCAGTTTCAAAAAGTGTATTTCGATTTAGGCAGGAAGATTACTTTCACCTTGGAAAAGAAAGGAAACCTTAAAGTTTCCATTGAAATAAAATTTCATAAAGATTCTGTCACTGTTTCAACTTTTCAGAAAGATTTTTTAAAAATTTACGTCGATGAACAAGAATTTGAACAACGGCGGTTACAGGATTCCATCCCGCCGGAATTAAAACCGGATGTTCACCGTAAACAGACAATTTCCCAACAGCAAAAGAAAAAATAATGCACCCTATTCTCTTTGAAATTGGTCCGTTAAAAATTTACAGCTTTGGTTTGATGATGGGTATTTCGTTTATCATCGGAAATATTCTTCTTGCTAAAGAATTCAAACGGAAAAAATTTAATCCTGATTACGCATCGACCGTGACGCTGATTTGTTTAATCGGCGGTGTTGCAGGTTCAAAAATACTGTACCTGTTTGAAAACTGGAGTGACTTCATCGCCAATCCTTTGGGCATGGCGTTCTCCCCTGGCGGGTTAACTTTTTACGGCGGTTTCATTCTTGCGGCCGTCTCAATTTTTATTTATTCAAAACGAGTTAAAATAAAATTCGTGAAGATGGCAGACGCCGCCGCTCCGGCGCTGCTGCTGGCGTACGGCATTGCACGTATTGGATGTCATCTTGCAGGCGATGGTGATTATGGCTATCCCACAACGCTGCCGTGGGGAACAAATTATTCGCATGGAACATATCCCCCGTCGTTTGCTTTTCAAGGCTTTCCGGATATCGTTGCAAAGTACGGCGTCAACGGAGTTGTTCCCGACACGATTCCATGTCATCCAACACCAATTTATGAATTGATCATCTGCTCTGCGTTCTTCTTTTATATGTGGAAGAATAAAGAAAAATGGACAACTGATGGAAAAATGTTTTTCGTTTATTTACTACTTGCCGGGACCGAACGTTTCAGTGTGGAATTTTTGAGATTGAACCCTCGGTTTATGTTTGGATTGAGCGAAGCACAAATTATTGCATTCCTTCTTATTGTAGCAGGCGCCGTGGGATTAAATTCGTTACAGCGCAGTGAACAACATTCCGTTTAAGATTTTATGGATCTCATCATCGGCCGAAAACCTGTATTGGAAGCACTGAAAGCAG
>JAQUOA010000233.1 GCA_028749215.1 Bacteroidota bacterium | reverse complement strand
GATCCGGTCAAATCGCCAATTTTTTTCTGTATAAAAAATTCGCCGCCCAATGCATGTCCGTCGCCGACAAAAAATAATTCGCTGACATCTTTGGTGTATGTGATTTCATTTCTGAAGTAGAGAAGATTTCGGAACAGCTTGTAGTACGTTTCAAACGAGATATTGAACCCCTCAAAGTACCTGGTTTCGTAACCAAGTACGAAGTCCGTCGAACGGCTCATATTCATTTTATCGTTGATGGGAACCCAAATATCAAACGGAGAAAATCCGTTGTCACTTCCTGCAGGCACAGCCATCAAAAATTGATAATAGAGGCCGGTGGCAAATTTTACTGAGCTGAAATCATCAATATTGTAGCGTGCGTTTAACCGCGGCCCCCAACCTGTCTGCTTCGATAAATCTTGATATTCAAACCGAACTCCGCCCTGCAAAGTCCATCGCTCATCTACTTTCCATTCATCTTGCGCGTACAAAGAAAATTGCGCCGGTCGTTCAATAATTTCATAAGGAGCGCTGCCGCCGCCGTTAAATGAATATGTCACACGATATTGCGACCACCACACTCCGATTTTAAAGAGGTGATCGTTAGTCCAAAAGAAGTCAAGATCTCCACGCAGCGAGAGATCATTAATGCTGTTCCCTTGTTCAAACTTCGATCCTCCAAAATTTGCTGCTGTATTAGATACATACCGGCTATAGGATGCGGTGAAATTTGAAAATAGAGTTTGATCAAAAACGTGCGTCCATTTTACAGCGCCGGTTCTATTTCCCCAGCCCATGGTAATATTAATTTCGTTTTCGCCGATTCCCCAACTCAATTTGTCATCGCCAAAGTATCCTACAAAAGAAACTTTGTCATCCTGCCCGAAATCTTGGTTGAGTTTAAGATTCGTATCATAAAAATAATAGAGTGGAAGGGCATCTTTTCCTTTGTTTAATTTTGCCATAGAAATAAATTGATCAAAGTAGGTTCTGCGGCCTGAAAGAAACCACGAACCATTGCCGAGAGGACCTTCACCGGTAACTCGAGTGCTTAACAAACTGATCGATGCTTTTCCATGAGTGCTCACTCTATCACCGTCGATGTTGGTAACATTTAACACCGACGATAATCGTCCGCCGTACTCGGCAGGAAAACCTCCTTTCATCAAATCGATATCTTTGATGGCATCATTATTAAAGGTGCTGAAAAAACCGAAAAGGTGGGAAGGATTGTAGACAACAGTTCCGTCCAACAAAATAAGATTTTGATCTGTGCTGCCTCCGCGAACGATAAGCCCGCTCGAAATTTCGGACATGGCTTTGACACCTGGCATTAACTGCAATGCGCGAAAAACATCCGCTTCACCGATAGTAGGGAGAGAAGCAATATCCTTTGCCTGCATTACAATTCTGCCGGTTTGAGTCGCGCGCTTTTCCCCATCCTTTTCAGCTGAGATAACGACTTCATTAACTTGTAATGACTGATCCACAAGCTGTACATTTTGCACAATGTTCTTGCTGTTTTGAGTGTTGATGGTGAATGAGTATGAGCGATATCCTAATAACGATATCTGAACTTGGTATTCGCCATCGGGAATGTTTGACAGCGCAAAATATCCCTCGATGTTTGTCGCTGTTCCAATTTTCAGCTCTTTGATATACACATTCGCAAAGGGAATTGATTCGCCGTTCGCCTTGTCGCGCACAAAACCGCTCAGTACAGCACCTTTGTCAACAAAAGAAAATGCGGAAGAAATAAACAGGCATACCAGTAGAGCGGTTGATAATATTTTGTTCATTGATGCTGTATGAAATTGAAGATTGGTTGAAATAATGGTGTTGTTATCTACGCTTAAGTAAATACAAAGTTACTCTTGATATAGTAAAATTACAATTGCTTAATCATTGTTAACAAAAATTTAACTTTTGATTCGGCAAGAACAGCATGGGGAAGATTAGCAGGAAGGAGGATGTATTCTCCGGTGTTCACGAGATGATCAACCTTATTAATGGTTACTTTTGCAGAACCTTCGACAACAAAGAAGAACGCCTCGAATGGGGTCGTGTGTTCGCTTAGAGCTTGCCCTTTATCAAATGCAAAGAGAGTAATTGTTCCGCCGGAATTTTTTACCAGTGTCTTGCTGATAATGGCATCGTCTTGAAACAAAATTGAATTTGCCAAATGATGTGTCATCTATGCCTCCAAAAAAAAATACCGAATCATTGCGACTCGGTTATTTGATTCGTGCGGAGAGGGAGGGATTCGAACCCTCGATACCGTTACCGGTATACCAGTTTTCGAGACTGGTGGTTTCAACCACTCACGCCACCTCTCCGGAATGATATTTTAGAAAATGAAAAATAACTTTTTATGCTTGCGGAGAGGGTGGGATTCGAACCCACGATACCCTTGCGGGTATACCACCTTTCCAGGGTGGCCAATTCAACCACTCTTGCACCTCTCCGAAATGCCTATTTATTTGCCAACAAATTTTTATCTAACCAGTTTCTTCCAACACCACTTTTCAAAAACAGTTCGCGTTTTCTGGCATCTGTGTTATTTGAAAATTTTTCAATGTAAATCAATTTCCAGGGAATACCGCCCTTGGTAAACTTACTTTGTCCTGAATTATGTTGTTGCAGTCGCTCTGTAATATTTCTACAACTCCCAACATATCGCTTCTGTAATTTATCGCTCCAAAGAACGTAAATGTTGTGCATAAACTCGACTGCCAATTCTGCGCCGAAGGCGCATCAGCCTTTGGCTGAAACCACTCTTGCACCTCTCCGTACTGCTCATTTATTTGCCAACAAATTTTCATCTAACCAATTTCTTCCAACACCACTTTTCAAAAACAATTCGCGTTTTCTGGCTTCTGTGTTATTTGAAAATCTTTCACTGTAAATCAATTTCCGAGGAATCCCGTCCTTGGTAAACTTACTTTGCCCTGAATTATGTTGTGCAGTCGTTCTGTAATATTTCGACAACTCTCAACATATCGCTTCTGTAATTTATCACTACAAAGAACGTAAATGTATTACATAAACTAGACTGCCAATTCTGCGCCAAAGGCGCATCAGCCTTTGGCTGAAACCACTCTTGCACCTCTCCGTAATTTATTTCATCAAAAGATCTATTGTCGCATCTCCATTTCCATCAGCACATACAAATATATCAAAAAAAATTTCGACTTTCAACGTAAGTTTGCTTCTCCATAATCATTTCTTTAATTTGTATCATTGTTTTTTTTAGGGAACAAATCATTTCTATATTGCGTTTGTAATCGCAACAACAATAAATATAAGGAGAGTGTTATGCCAGTTTCTGTTGGACAAAAAGCGCCTGATTTTACTTTAGTTGATACCGTTAGAAAACCACACACGCTTTCAGAATTTGCAGGAAAGAAAGTTATTCTCGCGTTTTATCCCGGTGCATTTACGGCTATTTGCGAAAAAGAACTTTGTTCATTTCGTGATTCAATCACTCAGTTCAATTCACTTAATGCTCAGGTCATCGGTGTCAGCGTTGATACTCCGTTTTCCAACAAAGCGTTTGGCGAAAAGAACGGTATCACCTTTCCATTGCTGAGCGATTATTCGCGCTATGTCTCTTCTCAATATTGCGGTTTAGTAAATAATTTTGCCGGACTCATTGGATTAACAGCGTCAAACAGAGCTGTTTTTGTGATTGATGGTTCTGGGAAAGTGACGTATGCTTGGATTTCTGAAAATCCAGGTGTAGAACCACCGTACGATGAAATAAAAAAGGCGATTGCCTGATTGGAGAAATTATGGCTCAATTAACTGTCGGCGATAAAGCGCCTGATTTTTCTTTGTCGGGGAATGACGGAAAAAAATATTCCTTGAAAGATTTTAAGGGAAAGAAGCTTGTTTTATATTTCTATCCAAAAGATGACACTTCCGGATGCACAAAAGAAGCGTGTTCGTTTCGAGACAATCTTTCTTTGATAAAAAAGAAAGGCGCCGTTATCATTGGGGTGAGTCCGGATGATACGCCTTCGCATGAAAAATTTATTACCAAATACGATATCAATTTTACTTTGCTCTCAGATGAATCAAAAGACATGCTAAAAGCGTATGGTGTTTGGAAAGAAAAAAGTATGTACGGCAGAAAATATATGGGAGTAGAACGCACCACCTTTATAATTGACGAGAAAGGGAAACTCTCTCACATATTCACTAAAGTGAAAGTAGATGGCCACACAGAAGCAGTGCTTACTGCATTGGCAGAATAAACCAAACGATACTCCGCGGGTATTTCTCTAGGAGTGTTTTCAAAAAATGATAAAGAATGATATACGTTACTCGCCGTTCACATTTTAGCGCTTCACATCGGCTTTTCAATCCAAA
>JAQUOA010000232.1 GCA_028749215.1 Bacteroidota bacterium | reverse complement strand
GGCAGCAGCACAAATTTTGATGAGAGGCGGTGGGGCGGCTCTCTTTCGATCGGCAAGCGATATACCAATTTTACCAGCATCACTACAACGCTTGAATATCTTAACTTAAATGTTTCCGACAATAAGGCGGGACGAACACTATCGCCGAACGGTACGGACAATTTTTTCTCACTCTCATCATCATACCGGTACGATACGCGCGATCTTGCAGATTACCCGCGCATCGGAACATTGATCGGAATTTCTATTTCGAAAGTCGGCCTTTTCGACGGCATTGTAAACTACCAACGCGTTGGTGTTGATTACCGACGGTACATTCCCATGTATAATGATGTTGTTCTTGCCGCAAGAGTGTTTGCCAATCTTGCCAGCGGGGGAAGAATTCCAAATTACGGACATGTCTTCTTTGGATATGGAGACCGCATCCGCGGATACTTCAACAAAATTCTGGAGGGAGAACAAATTGTTGGCAGCACCGTTGAATTTCACATTCCGATCATCGAACCAAGCTATATACGCATCGAAGAAATTCCCATCGAGCAGTTTAAAGATTTTCGGTACGCCCTGTACTTTGCCGTTTTTGCCGATGCCGGAACGACATGGTATCGGGATGAACCGCTTGCGTTAAACAGATTTTTTTCCGGTTACGGTGTAGGTTTACATTTGAACCTTGCGTACAGTGTTGTAGCGCGTGTTGAATTCGCCATTCCGTATGCCTACTCTTTTTCCAGAGGTGAAATTATTTTTGATTTAGGAGCAGCGTTGTAATGTAGTTTTCCATCGCCAACAAAAGAAAAGAATACCACAGATGCACAAAGAGACAGAAATTTTTTAGAAATGATTTTCAAAATAGATTTTTATGAACGAATATTTTTACGTTCCTGCGGAACACATCATCGATCAACACATTGTCATTGACGGCGAGGAGGCAAAACATCTTGCGCGTGTGCTTCGCAAACAGCCCGGCGATTTAATTTGGGTGGTGGACGGCAACGGGACGGCCTACGAAGCCGTGATACGCTTGGCAACGCTTGAAATGGTAGAATGCGAAATTCTGTACGAACATGTTCATCACCACGAACCGGATGTTGATGTAACGCTGGCAGTGGCACAGTTAAAAAATCCGTCGCGCATGGATTGGGTGATTGAAAAAGGGACAGAACTTGGCGTGCGGACATTTATTCCTTTGCAAACAACCCGCACAATTGCAAAATCTCCCAAGGAAGAGCGATGGAATCACATTGCCCTGGCGGCAATGAAACAATCCGGCAGATGCATCCTTCCCAAAATTCTTCCGCCGATGAGTTTAGACATTGTGGTAGCGAATGCTCAACAGTACGATATGAAACTTATTCCGTACGAACGCACCGACCATGTTCTGTTTATATCGGAAGCATTAAAATATCGCAAGCCGCCGCGGTCAGTGTTAATCGTCATCGGTCCCGAAGGAGGATTTACCAACGAAGAAATTCTCACGGCAGAAAAAGCTGAATTTATACAAGTATCCTTGGGAAGAAGGCGTTTAAGGACAGAAACTGCAGCAATTATTGCCGCCAGCTGGGTGGTAGGGAATGAGTGAAATAAAAAATCCCGCAATACGGGATTTTTTATTTTATGATCTTTGCGCCTCGGTGCCTTTGCGGTGAAAGTTTCTACGCCGATTTTCTTTCTTCCAGCACGTAGATTGGTTCTTTCTTTTTATCCACGCACTCTTTGGTAATAATGCACTTCGTCACGCTCGATTTTGATGGAAGCTCATACATAATATCAAGCATAATTTCTTCCACTACAGCGCGCAATGCACGTGCACCGGTTCCACGCAGGATAGCTTTCTTCACAACCTCTTTTAAAGCAATATCATCAAATTCAAGATCAACTCCTTCAAACTTGAAAAGCTTTTTAAATTGCTTCAAGATTGCATTTCGCGGCTCAGTAAGAATGTTCATCAACGCTTCTTCGTTGAGTGCATGCAATGTAGAGAGGACAGGCAGTCGGCCGATGAATTCCGGAATCAATCCGAATTTCAGAAGATCATCCGGTTCCACAAGCTTAAGAATTTCGCTGACG
Organism: Bacteroidota bacterium; assembly: GCA_028749215.1. Lineage (GTDB taxonomy): Bacteria > Bacteroidota > Ignavibacteria > UBA10030 > UBA8401 > JAQUOA01. The sequence continues at coordinate 2,309 of JAQUOA010000232.1, read as the reverse complement.
GATTTTTCTTGTTTCCCTGCTATGTTTGCACCGAACCCGATCGGATTCTGATGAGTTCGGCGATTGATGATTTTCTCTAATCCTTCAAACGCGCCGCCGCAGATGAACAAAATATTTTTGGTGTTGATGTTGATGAGGCTTTGCTCCGGATGTTTGCGTCCCCCTTTTGGCGGAACTCCGGCAACCGTTCCTTCCAAAATTTTCAGCAATGCTTGCTGAACACCTTCGCCGGATACATCGCGCGTGATAGAAGCACTGTCACTCTTGCGGGCAATCTTATCAATCTCATCGATGTATACAATTCCGCGTTCAGCACGTTCCACATTGTATTCTGCATTTTGCAGCAGATGAACAAGAACAGTTTCTACATCATCGCCAACGTACCCTGCTTCAGTCAAGGTTGTGGCATCGGCAATCGCAAAAGGTACATCAAGAATTCGGGCAAGCGTTTGTGCAAGCAGTGTTTTTCCTGTGCCTGTCGAGCCGATCAAAAGAATATTACTCTTTTCTATCTCAATATTTTCTGCATCACCGAATTGATCCTGCGAATCAATGCGTTTGTAATGGTTGTACACTGCGACAGCAAGCGTTTTCTTTGCATCATCTTGACCGATCACGTACTCATCCAGCGATGTTTTGATCTGCATCGGAGTCAGCAATCCCTTGGATCGTATCTTCCGTGTCCGCGATGATGACAGGTTATTACGGATGATATCCATCGACGTGGCAACGCACAAATCGCAGATGTACACTTCCGGGCCTGCAATAATGCTGGTCACTTCTTCCGGACGCCGTCCGCAGAACGAGCATCGAACTTTATCATCGCCTTTGTGCTGCTTACCCATGCTTACTTTTCTTTCTTTGTTTCTGCCGCGCGTTTTACCAGTACTTTGTCGATAATTCCGTACTCACGTGCCTGTTCGGATGACATATAATTGTCACGATCGGTATCTTTTTCCACAACTGCAAGTGTTTTTCCTGTGTGTTGTGAAATGATTTCGTTCAAACGCTTTTTCGTCTTCAAAATTTCTTCCGCCTGAATGCTGATGTCGGATGCCGTTCCCTGCACGCCGCCCCACGGCTGATGGATCATGATGCGGGAGTTTGGAAGCGACTGACGCTTTCCTTTTTCGCCGGCAAGTAAAAGAATTGCGCCCATGCTGGCCGCCATACCCACACAGATGGTTGCAACCTGCGGACGAATCACCTGCATGGTATCGTAAATTGCCAAACCTGCGGTGACCGAACCTCCCGGAGAATTGATGTACACGTTAATATCTTTTTCCGGATCTTCTGCTTCAAGGTGAAGCATTTGCGCGATGGCAAGCGAGGCAACGTAATCATCAATGGCAGTGCCGATGAAGACGATGCGCTCTTTTAATAAACGGGAAAAAATATCATAGGCGCGTTCGCCGCGGCTGGTTTGTTCAACCACCATTGGTACCAGCTGATTGTACAGTTCGAACGGTTTTGTCTTGAGAGTTGACGCGTGAATCATAAAATTCCTTTCAGTTGTGAATGTACTTTCATTCTGTTTAGACGTATGAAACGTAAAATTATTTCATATTTTTTTCTTTACAGATGAAAGTAGCAGACTTCAATCGAGTGTACGTCTAAAATTAATGAAGAGCAAATTTACTGTAATCGTCTGTTTCCACTTCCGTGATCTTTACATTCTGTTTAATGATCTCAAGCAAACGGTTATATTTCAGCCGTTCCAGAGCATTTTCAGATGTTTTATAGAATTTGATCAGCCGCTCTTTGTCGATGTTCATCTTTGCTGATTCTTCTTCAGCCAATTTTTCAATGTCCGAATCAGGAATTTCAATTTTTTCTTTCTCAGTCATCTTCTCTTTAATCAGAAGCCATTTTGCCTGCCATACAGCTGTGTCATGAGAACTTTCGCGGTACTGCTTCTCATTAAAGTTCTTTGGTAAAGATCGGTTTTGCTGTTGGGTTTTCAGCTCTTCAATGTATGTGTCGATGATATTCTGAACGAGTGTTTCCGGTACCGAGAAATCATACTGTTTAACAATCGCTTCCAGTAAATCGTTCTCGAACTTGCGTTGAGCGCGTTCTTTCCAGAATTCTTCCAGATCCTTCTGGATGTTATTTTTCAATTCTTCGGCAGTCACAAATTTTTCATTGCTCACTTTTTTTGCAAGTGCATCGTCAAAAGGCACTACGGTGACTTTCTCGATCTTCTTCACCGTTAACTGCAGATGTACTTTATGCGAATGATCGCCGTGTTGGTGTTCAAACTTCGCTTCTTTTACATCACCGACCGCAACGCCTTGGAGTGCATCTTT
>JAQUOA010000231.1 GCA_028749215.1 Bacteroidota bacterium | reverse complement strand
TACGCGCTGATTGTGGAAGACCAGACTCCGCTGGCAGCAATGGTGAAAGATAAACTTGTTCAGCCGCTCCCCGATGAAGAAGATGCCGAACAGTACCAGATGACGATTGATACGCTGAATGCCCACGGTTATCATCAATATGAAGTTTCGAACTTTGCAAAGCCGGGGTACGAATGCCGGCACAACATCAATTACTGGAATCATTCTAACTACATCAGCTTTGGACCGTCGGCGCATTCCTTTTGGAAAGATACTCCCGCAACCGGCAAGCGGTGGTGGAATGTGCGAAGCGTGCAGAGTTACTGCGCCGATCTTGAGGCTGGAAAATTCCCCGTGGTTGGAGGAGAAGAGATTGATAAGAAGAAAATGTTCAACGAAGAAATTTTTCTCGGTCTGCGCAGTACCGGAATCGACCTAACGAAAATAAAAACGCTGTTTGGAAAAGATTTCGTGAAGGAGAAAGAAGAATTGGTTACTTCATTACTAAAAGAAAATCTTGTGTACATCGCCGATGGCACACTTTCACTTACCTCAGCCGGGTATATGATTTGCGATGAGATTGCGGAGAAAATGATAGAGTGAAGAAAAAATTCAATGAGACGAGACTTTTTCACCAATCCTTCGTCTAAACGATTGCATAGAGCATTGTTCACATTGGAGTGTATAGGAATGAGTTTTTCTCTTTGAAATAAACCCCTTTCAGGGTATATTTACTCTCGATTTTCTTTCGCTGTCCCACCATATTTTTTAGAGGATGTAAATGGAGCACAAAAAACTGAACAAAATAATTGCCGGAGTGGTGTTTGCAATTTCGGCAATCGTCTATATTAAAACGCTCTCCGATACGGTAGTATTTTGGGATGTCGGCGAATTTATTGCGGCATCGTATTTATTGCAGGTTCCGCATCCTCCCGGTTCTCCGTTGTTTTTGTTGATAGGGAAATTATTCACGATGATTCCGCTGTATCATGATCCTGCCGTTCGCGTTCATATCATCTCAGCATTAGCCAGTGCATTCACAACCATGTTTTTGTATCTCTCGCTGGTGAAATTAATTATTTTGTGGAGACCGCGAACAGAAGATACATGGAACAAAGTGACGCTCTATACCAGTGCTGCAATCGGCGCGCTCTCCCTTTCCTTCAGCCCCACATTTTGGTTCAACGCTGTGGAAGCAGAAGTGTACGGTGCCAGCATGCTCTTTATTGCTTTGATCACGTGGCTGTCGTTACGGTGGAATGAACGTGCGGATTCTCCTCATCACCAGCGGTACATTTTGCTGATCGCGTATCTCATCGGCCTTTCGCTTGGTGTACACTTATTGGCACTGTTAGTTATTTTTCCGTTTCTCATTATTGTCTTTTTCCGGCGCTACACGTACACGTTTCGCAATTATATCATCTTTGGGGCCATTGCCATTGCAATTTTTGCGGTGGTGTATCCTGGCATTGTGAAACTGCTTCCAAACATGATTGACGGTGAATTTGCGCTCGGCAGCGGCCCCGAAACAAAAAGTATTATCTGGACATTAATTCCTATTGCAGCAATTTGTGCGGCGTTGTACGGAGTGTACTACTCTATCCAACGCAAAAATGAAATACTGAATCTTGCTTCGTTATCATTCCTGTTTATCGTTCTCGGCTATTCTACGTACACGATGGTGCTCATTCGTGCGAATGCACATACCCCCATGAATGAAAATGATCCGAGCACGGTGAAAAAACTTGTCTCTTATCTCAACCGAGAACAGTACGGCGACGCGCCATTGCTGAAACGCCGCTACAGCCAGGAACCGCAGCATCAAGGCATTTACACGAATTATAAAAGCGACTGGGATTATTTTTTGCGGTACCAAATGGATGAAATGTTCCTGCGCTATTTCTTGTGGCAGTACGTCGGAAGCGAAGGAGATTTTCAAGGCGCTAAAGCGAATTGGAATCAACTGTGGGGCATTCCACTTTTCATTGGATTGTTCGGCTGTTACTATCACTATAAAAAAGATCGCGTCATGTGGTGGGTCTTTTTCAATTTCTTCGTGCTGATGGGTTTCGTCATGGCGATTTATTTCAATATGCAGAATCCTCAGCCGAGAGAGCGTGACTATTTTTATGTCGGCGCATTCTTCGTCTTCTCAATGTGGATCGGCATCGGTGCTCTTGGAATAGTCGATTCGCTTCGTGAGATGATCAAAAACGCTCAAGCACAAAAATGGGTCACGTATACGGCGCTCTTGTTCTGTGTAGTCTTTGTTCCTTTCAACATGGCTCGGACAAATTACAGTACCGCCGACCGCACGGGTGACTACGTGGCGTGGGATTATTCCTATAATTTGCTGCAGTCATGCGAACCTGATGGGATTCTGTTCACCAACGGCGACAACGATACATTTCCGTTATGGTACCTGCAGGATGTTGAAGGTGTTCGGCGTGATATACGAATAGTAAATTTAAGTTTGGTGAACACATCGTGGTACATTATGCAGTTGAAACACGAAACGCCGTACGGTTCAAAGGCAGTTCCGATCAGTTTATCGGACCAAGAAATTGAACAAGTCGGACCAATGCAGTGGGAGCCGCGTGAAATGACGCTTCCTGTTCCGGGAAACGTTATGAGAGAATTTGAAATGTACAACTCTGATAAAACGGCACGTCCAAAATTTCCGGTAGATACAGCGGCAAAAGAGGGTGAAATTAAATTTACACTTCCCAACACCATGCAATTCGGAACCGTGAAGGCAATTCGAGCACAGGATATTATGGCGTACGACATCATCCGAACAAATAATTGGGAACGTCCGATTTACTTTGCCGTTACCTCTACACCTGATTCAAAGATCGGACTCGACCGATATTTCAGGATGGACGGCTTGGCGATGAAGTTGATTCCGTATCCGACTCCATCGGATGAAGGAGTGATTGATCCAAAAATTTTGTCGGCAAATTTATTGAATGTGCCGGATCATCCGAGTAAAACATTTGAGCGGGGATACCTCTACCGCGGCTTGAAAGATTCTACGGTCCATTATGATGAGAATGTAACGCGCCTTGCCATGAACTACCGCAATGCATTTATGCGGCTGGCATTGTTCTACATCAACACAACGCACGAGAATGCCAAAGCGATCGCGGTGCTTGATTCAATGGTCGTAAAGTTTCCTTCCAATGTACTTCCGTTGGATTACCGTATAGAATTTGATATCACAAATTTTTACTTCTTCACCGGCGCAAAAGAACGATATATGCAGGTATCCAAAAATTTGCTCACTCGGTTATTGGAGATGACTTCCAAACCTGTAGTTGAGCAATTTACCAATCAGTACCATCCCTATTACATGTTGTTTACTATTTATCAAAATCGCGGCGAGTATGACAAAGCCAATGGAATGCTTGACCGCATCAGTACGGAGTACGGCAATGTGCGGGGACTTGGAGATTGGGTAAAAGTGCAGAAAGCCCAAATTCAAATGGCCATACAGACACATAGAGATACATTGGCAAAAAAATAATTTGTCATGGTTCGGTTCTTACAGGGCGTAAGAAGTACGATGTGAGAAGGGCGGCAGTTTGTGCGGCGCTTCTTACGTTTCACATCTTACGCTCTTGTGTTTGTAGACGAGAATATTTTTTAATGAAGGAATACGCATGAAAGAATCACGGCTGGAACACTGGGAAACATTCTGGGAAGAAAAAAAGGAAGTGAAGGAGGTCTATTCGAATTCCGATCGCGTTGTTCGGAACTTGAAAAAGATTGTTGATGTCCGCGGAAAAAAGATTTTAGAAATCGGCGCGGGTACTGGACGCGACAGTTTCCCTTTTGTTGAACTCGGTGCCGAAGTATATCAGCTCGACTATTCCGTCAACTCGTTGAAGATTATGAAGAAGATTGCCGAGGAAGAAAAGATGGATGTTCGCATTATTGGCGGCGATACGTTTGTCCTTCCGTTTAAAGACGGAACTTTCGACATCATTTTCCACCAGGGATTGCTGGAACATTTTCGGTACGAGAAGGCAGAAGCATTGTTAAAAGAAAATATCCGCGTGCTAAAAACCGGCGGCTTGTTGTGTGTTGATGTTCCCCAGCGCTATCACATCTACACTGTGATTAAAACATTTCTCATTGCTATCAATCAATGGTTTGCCGGATGGGAGCGCTCGTTCTCTGTCCCCGAATTGACGCATGAAATGGAACGGCTTGGATTGACCACTGTTCATACCTACGGCGAATGGATGTATCCGAGTTTATTGTACAGAGCATCGCGTGAGGCATTGTTGAAACTTGGCGTGAAACTTCCGTTAAATCCGAAAATACCAATTTTGTTTTCAATCCGAAAAGCGATCCGAAATGCGTTCAGAGACACACCGATTGCGTACTATACTTCTCTTTCAATGGGAGTGATTGGAAGGAAATA
>JAQUOA010000230.1 GCA_028749215.1 Bacteroidota bacterium | reverse complement strand
GTGCAATTTAAAGTTGTGATTACTTTAAGCGATAGTGCTCTTAAAGCCGATCCTGCAAAAGCTGCACAGCACTCGCAAGCGCTTATTGGTGCGTATCGCTCGTTAGCATTGTTTGAATACAAAAAAGAAAATCCTAAAGGAGCAGTTGACCATCTGTTAAAAGCGATCAACTACGAACCAAAGAATAAGCCTGATGAAGGCCTGCATCTGTTCCTCGCCCAAATGTATGCAGTATCGCTGGGGAATAAAGAACTTCTTGCGACGGAAGCGCAGCAGATTAAAAAGAAATCGTGTGAAGAATACAAACTGGTTCTGAAAATTAACCCGAAAAATGCAACAGCCAAAAAAGAACTTGGTCAACTGAATTGCGATAAGTAAAAACGAATCCCTACTTCCATACATTATAAAGGTGACGTATGAATATGCATTACTCACAAACCATGAAATTGTTCATGGCGATCCTTGTTGTTTCTGCAGCTCTGTTGGTTTCATCCTGCAAAAAGAAAACAGAGTTACCGAATGTTACTGAATGGGAAACTTTTCAAGATCCTGTCAGCGGGTTGGAAATTCAGCATCCCAAAGGATGGCTGGTGAATGCCGAACCGAAACACACCAGAATATATTCATCACAGGTTGTGTCAGATAAATTTTATGAAGTATACTCGTCCGGTTCTACCGTCGTCGGTGAAGATCAAGGCGGTGTTGAAGTTGAACTCAGTTCGGAGAAGTTTAAAGATGTGAATACAGGCTCGCTGGATAAATACAAAGAAAATGTAAAACAAACATACGCCGGTCTTAGTCTCGCTAACGAACTGCCGGCGATGGTTGGTAAAGATACGGCAGTGGAATTTTCGTTCAAGGCAAAAGTCAGCAAAGAAACCAGCATCCAAGGAAAGAAAATTATTGTTGTCCACGACAGTTCGTTCTATACGATCAGTGTGGCGGGCTTCAATGATTATTACGAAGTGTACAAACCGCTGCTCGACAAGATTGTCGCGTCAGTGAAACTGCCGAGACCAAAAATCAAAATTACGGATCCGAACGAAGCGGCAAAACCTTCGCCCGAAGTAACGAAGTTTATGAACGACTATGTAGAATTTGAATATCCGTATAATTTTGAAGTGGCCATGGTAAAAGAGAAAAAGGGTGGGGCAATTTTCGCAATACAGCTTCATGGTTTGCGTCAGGATTGCACAATTGACATTGACGTGTTCCCGACCAACAAACATCCGCTCGATAAATTGTTTGATGATAACAAGGGCAAGTTCAATCCGAAATCTACCGGCAGTGCTAAGGTGAGTGGTCTTGATGCAAAAACGTTAACGGCTTCACCGGCGGCGAATATTGACCGGTTAGTGTACTTTACCGTGAAAGGTGATAAACTGTATCGCATCATTGTAACGTGGTATAAACCGCTGGCTACCGATTTCAAGCCGGCGTTTGATAAAGTCATTGCTTCATTGAAAATTAAATAATGTTCGATTAATTTTTTTCAGCCCTGAGGCACCGCACTGTCTCAGGGCTTTTTTTTAAATTGTGAGAACCATCTATGAATATGAAAGACCTTCCGATAGGCAAGCAATCGCCGCGGGTTGTCAATGCCATTGTTGAAATTCCAAAAGGAAGCCGAAATAAGTACGAATACGATGTTGAACTTGGTGTGTTTAAATTAGACCGGGTGCTGTACTCTTCGATGGTGTATCCTGAAGCGTACGGTTTTGTGCCAAGCACGTTGTGGGATGACGGTGATCCGCTCGATATTTTTATTTTTATCGATCAGCCGCTGACGACCGGTGTATTGGTAGAAGTAAAGCCGATCGGAATTTTACGGATGAAAGATGAAAAAGGATCGGATGACAAAGTCCTCTCTGTCGCCATCGGAGATCCGACGTACGGAACCATGAGTGATATTAAGGATGTGCCAAAACATCTATTGATCGAAGTCGAACATTTTTTTGTGAACTACAAAAAGCTTGAAGGCAAACACGTAGAAAGTTTTGGTTGGGATAATGTGCTGTCGGCGCTTGAAGCTGTTCGACAAGGGCATGCACAGTATCTCAAGGCGTTGAAGAAGAAAAAGAAATAATTGGTTTGAAGTAAGACATTCTTAAGATTTAACCAAACAAAATTACATCTGAAATGAAGTTCAGACAACCGATAACAATCATTGGTGCAGGAGCTGTCGGAAGATCGATTGCTGCTGCATTACTTCGTGGCGGTGCGGCCATCAATGGAATTTATTCCCGTAGCAGTCAAAGCGCATTGTTGTTGGCAAAAAAAATCCACTGCAAAAATTTTGGAACGGTAGATGATATAAAATCTGTGCAGGGTGTCATCATAGCCGCTGTTCCCGATTCCCAGATAAAAAGTGTTGCCCGACGATTAGTACTCATTCAAAAATCTTTTAAGAATGTCATCGTGCTGCATACCTCCGGTGCGCTTGCGAGCGATGAACTGGATATCCTGAAACGAAAAGGGGCGGCAACCGGGTCGTTTCATCCGATGCAAACATTTCCTACATTTAAAACGACGACACTGAAGAATATTTGGTGTGCTGCCGAAGGCGATCTGCGGGCGAGAAAAATCGCCAGGGATATAGCAACGACCTGCGGGGCAAGCAGTTTTGAGATTTCAAAAGAGGCAAAAGTGCTGTATCATACCGCCGGTATTTTTGCCTCAAATTATTTGGTGACACTCCTTTCAATTGTTGAAGAGATAGCGTTGAAAGTAAAAATCACTCAAAGCGATGTGTGGAAAATCTATCGCCCAATTATTGAGAGTACGCTGCGGAACGGTATGGAGACATCCCCGGCTGAAGCATTGACAGGACCTATCGCTCGCGGAGATGCCGATACAATTAATAAACACCTCCAGACACTCTCTAAGAAAAAACTTGACCACCTCGTACCGCTGTATTCTGTTCTTGGAATTGAAACGGCACGATTGGCGAAGAAGAAAAAGACAGCAGGCAATTAAAAATTATGCTCATTGATTATCATACACATAATGAACTCTGCAAACATGCCGATGGAACGCTTGAAGAGTATGTTCAACAGGCAATCAAGCTCGGGCTCAATGAAATCGGATTGGCAGACCATTCTCCTATGCCGAATGATTGGGATATTGAAGTGCGAATGTACGAAGCGCAGTTTTGGGCTGACTACAAACCGACAGTGTTGAAGCTGAGAGAAAAGTACAAAGATGCGATCACGGTTAAATTTGCGCTGGAAGGAGATTTTTTCCCGGGGACAGAATCGTGGGTGAAAAGCTTCAACGCTAAGAACGAATTTGATTATGTCATCGGCTCCGTGCATTATTTAGGAGAGTGGGGATTCGACAACCCGTTGTACATCGGGAAGTTTGAACATGTAGATATTGATCAGGTGTATATCTCTTATTACGATCACATAAAACGTTCTGCACAATCAGGCCTGTTTGATATTATCGGGCACTGCGATCTGGTAAAAAAATTCGGTCATCGCCCTAAAAAAAATATTGAAGAAGTTCTTCGTGAAACATTCAAGGTAGTAAAGCAATCCGGCATGTCGGTTGAGATTAACACATCCGGTTTACGAAAACCGGTTAAAGAAGTGTATCCGAGCGAACAGATTTTGAGAATTATTTCAGAGTACGACATTCCGCTTACGATTGGTTCTGATGCGCACACCCCGACTGATGTTGGACGTGATTTCAATGTTGCAAGACAATTGGTAGAGAAATATGGTAAAGGAAAAATTTCTCTCTACACCAATAGACAACGGAGCGAAGTAAATATTTGATGGACAAGCGAATCTATATCATTGCGGTTCTTGTTGTCGTTGCTGTTGTTGTCACCGTTATTCGAGAATCTACCAGCAACAAGAATTCAAATTTTTCGATGCCCGCTGCTTCTAAACCGGATATCTCCGGCGACCGCATTTTTGCAATGGCAGACACAACGCTTCACACACTTGGGATTACAAAAGAAAACATCCGGCCTATCAAAAACCGGAACGATGTGCGCGTAATCTATCCTAAAGATTTTGACGTTTTAAAATTTGTCAGCGCCATGAAAGATTCGCTCGAAGCATTTAATGCAAATGTATTTTCTGTCGACAATGCAAAAGACAAAGCATCGATTGTGCAGGTGAAATCGGGAGACGTGATCTTAAAAAGTTTTATGTTTAGCAAAGAACAAGTGACAAAGAAGGGAGTTTCACCATCGGTAAAGAAGCAAACCAAACGGCAATAATGGACAAGATCGTTTCGCTGGCGAAGCGGCGCGGTTTTGTTTTTCAATCAAGCGAAATTTACGGAGGGCTGAACGGGTGCTGGGATTACGGCCCGTTGGGCGTTGAACTGTTGAACAATTTAAAGCAGTCGTGGTGGCGCTCCATGACGTTTCGCGATAACATCGAGGGAATTGATGC
>JAQUOA010000037.1 GCA_028749215.1 Bacteroidota bacterium | reverse complement strand
GGTACAATATTGTGTTGTCCATCGACGCTTTAGCGATTAATAAAACGCTGTGGCTGCAAGCTGTCATCAAATCGCCACTGGTGTAAAAATACTAAAATAAGGGATGAAGGGCAAATTCCTCTTCCGCGCGGCCTGTTATGCAGGCTTTTGAATTTTAGAGGCAGATTTTAACTGTTGCTTTCCAAAACGCACTGCAACTGCGCCAAACAATACAAAGAAGAACCCAACACGGATAATTAATTCCATTCTTTCTCCATCTTTTTTAACAATGAGGCAATATTTGTTAGATACAACCCGTACCCCATGGTAATAACACCAAGCACGACAATAATAATTCCTGCAACAAGATTTTTTCCTTCAAATACATAGGCCACAATACCTGCGAGAATCAGTCCATTAGCAATAGTAAAGGAAAATTTTGCCAACGCTTCCCACCTTTCGGGGTCACTTTCATAGAATAAAACAGGAATTAGCCAGATACTATCAACCGCTGTCAAAAGGTGGTAGTGACTTAAATTGGAATGGGACGTCATGCCGAACTTGTTTCGGCATCTAAACATTGAAATAGATGCTGACATTCGTCAGCATGACGAGCATATTAAAATCAAATTAAGACACAACTCAAAAGGTCAATCAGCCACAATCGAGTTACCACTTCAAAATTTTCATACGGAGGCAATCTTCTTTTTTCCATCTTCAAATTCTTTCATCAGCCTGCTCACCACATCTGCCGCAGGAAGAATCTCTTTCACCAACCCCGAACTTTGTCCCATTTCTAATTCCCCTTCTTCCCAATTCCCTTCAAAGATTCCTTTTCGCTCACGCCCTTTGGCATGCAATTCCATCATCCGTCCTCTCGTAATTCCTTTTTCAGATTCTTCCTTTTGCACCTGCTTGGCAAACGGATTTCTTATCATCCTTACAGGAAGAAGATTGTGATAGACAAGAAGCGTATCCCCGTCTTTTGCTTCGACAATTTTCTGTTTATAAAGTTCATGCGCCGATGATTCAATGGTGGCCGCAAACCTCGTTCCTATTTGAACAGCTTCTGCTCCAAGAGCAAACGCCGCCAGCATCCCGCGTCCATCAGCAATACCGCCGGCGGCAATCACCGGTATTTCTACGGCATCAACAATTTGGGGAACGAGCGTAAGTGTCGTTATTTCATCAAGACCATTATGCCCGCCCGCTTCATATCCTTCGGCAACAACTGCATCGCATCCAACTTCTTCGGCTTTAAGCGCCTGTTTTACATTAGCAACAACGTGAACGACTGATGCGCCATATGATTTGAATTTGTCAATATGTCTTCCGGGATGCCCCGCAGACGTGAAAATAATTTTTACTTTTTCCTCCACAACAACAGCGATGAGATCTTCAATATCTCCGCGTAACAATGGAATGTTGACACCGAAAGATTTTTGCGTTGCAGATTTTATTTTATGAAGATGTTCACGAAGAAGTTCCGGCTTCATGGAACCCGCTCCGATAAGCCCAAGAGCACCGGCATTGGAAACTGCACTTGCTAATTTCCATCCTGATACCCACACCATCCCTGCTTGAATGATGGGATGTTGAATGTGGAATAGCGAGGTTATTCGGTTCGTCATTGACAACAATCAGTTGTTTCGGATAGAAGTACTGGGTTCCGAATTTTTCGTTTGCTTTGAGTCAAACGCAAACATGTAAAATGTCACTCCGGAAGCAGATGGAATAAATTTCACCGAGTGAGAAATCCGACGATTGTTTTGAAGAACAGAGATCAACCGCGGATCATCAACGGTGAAATAGGTTGTCCCTTTTTTTTCCTTTTGCATATCGTTGCCCATAATGGAAATCTGAATCGGAGCATCATCAAGTTCAACTTTTACTGAGGCTTTCGTTTTGCTGCCGGCAACGATCGTTACATTCTCTTCGTCGCTCTGGCAGATCAAATATCCTTCATTCGGATTTCCTTCATACCTAAACGCATTGCGTTCAGCACACCATATACCATGAGCATAAAATTTTGATTCGAAATATATTTTCGGATCAACGTACTCCGCCGGGAGTTCCGGACTATACCCTTCGGGGTTACCAAAACTTCCGTGCGAATATCCTGTATAAATCTGGTGCGGAGATTCGTCTGATAAAAAATATCTTTTATCAAACTCTGGATTTAAGAGAAGTGGAAGCTCGCCGCGGTATCCTGACTGCCGAAGTAAATATTGTACAGACCGCTCGATGCGCTCCGGAATAATTGCTTCAGATATCAAGTCATAAATTTCACCCTTATGATCAATAAGGCACAAGGTCGGCAGCGAAGAAATTCGATATGCATTCGTGACAAGACGATCGTTGTCTGTCATGACAGGAAACAAGATCATATTTTTTTTTATTGTTGCCTCTACATTCGCCGAATCTTTTTCGAAGAAGAATTCCGGCGAATGAACACCGACACAGACGAGACCATACTCAACATACAATGAGTGCAGTCCATTCATGAAGGGAATAAGTTTCAACGACTGCTGTAAGGTATAATCCCAAAAAAAGAGAAGAATAGGTTGCCCCTGAAGCTGGTGAACCGATAACGGTTCGGAGTTGAACCAAAAATCACCGAGTAATTCGGGCGCTCTTCCTAACCGATATGTTTGCTGCAGAGTTTTCATTTTGCGCTGTTTGTCCCTTCAATCACTACCACAAATTCACCTTTGCGTTCTTCTTTTTCAAATTGTATTGCCAGCTTTACTGCGGTGCCGTGGAAAATTTCTTCATCGGGCATCGTTAGATCAAACGCCACACACAATCGTCGAGTCGTGCCGAAAACTTCGGCAATATCTTTCAGCAATGCAACAAGCCGGTACGGAGTATCCATCAACACAATCACGCGCTGCTCGCGGCGAAGCTGCTGCAATTCTGCAATCCGGCGCGGCCTCTTTGGCGAGAGCCACCCGTAATAAACGAATTGATCTATCGAAAATCCAGAAACGGTTAACGCGGGCATTAACGAGGAAGCACCGGGGACCGGAACGGTTTTAATCCCAAGCTCAACTGCTTTACGAACGAGCAATTGACCGGGATCTGAAAAAACAGGCGTTCCACAGTCGGAAATGACCGCCACGCTCTTCCCATTTTTTAAATATTCCAAGATATGGAATGTTGCCGCCGCTTCATTATGCTCATTCAATGTTTCCACCGGTTTTTCAATTCCAAAATGCCGAAGTAACCGGCTCCCTTCTTTTCGCTCTTCATACACAACAACGTCAACATTTTTCAAAATCTCAATTGCACGAAAAGTCATATCAGCAAAGTTGCCGATAGGTGTCGCAACCAAGTATAAAATTCCGTTCATCGAAGCGGCTCACTGATTTCTTCTTCCGCTTTCAGTGTTTTATTGTTTTCCCTTCGATTCGTTTCCCATTCTTTTACGGAGACAATAATTATTGCTGATGCAGGAATGGCTATTAGAAAACCGATAAAGCCAAGAAAATATCCGAAAACAAAAAGAGAAAGAATTAAAACAACGGGATGCAGGCCAATCTTGCCGCCGATAATCTTCGGGCTGATGACATAATTTTCCACGATGTGCAGAACGCCAAGATACAACACTGTTGTGATGACAGGAAGAGACATGGTGCCCATACTCAATGAAGCGACCAGAGCCGATACGACCAGCATTGTAAGAAAACCAAAATACGGAATGTAGAATAACAAACCAGACATAATGCCCAGCACTAATGGATATCCAATACCAATAATCCAAAACCCTATCGTCACTGCAACAGTATCGAATATTGCGATAATGGTAGTCCCCCGGATGTACCTTCCAAGAATCTCGTCAACACGATGGTAAAACTCGACAGATTGATTGCGGCGATTTCGCGGTACCATCATTTTAAAACGATGACGGACTAACGGAAAATCTTTCAGCATATAAAAAGTCAAAAAAGGAATGATGATGATATTCACCAGCCCAGTCACCAAAGCTTGCAACCCGCTGACAATGCCAAATGTTCCATGGAGTAAACCTGACAGAATATCTTCAACACGCGGGATGAAGGATGTCGTCAGCATATTCCGTAATTGTTCCGAAGAAATTCCGTACTTCTGAAGAGCTTTAATATATCTGCCGTCGAGCACCCATTCAACAAACTGGGTGGAGATCACACTGATGGCTTGAAGAATTCCTTCAAATTGCGAAATGATTCGTGGAAGACCAACCAATAATATTAAAATGACAATGGCGAGCATGCATAAGATAATGAACAGCGCCGAAGTCCACCGAGGTACTCCGATCTTTTCTACTTGTGTTACGACCGGATGCAGCAGATAGGCAAGGAACAACGAAAGGACAAACGGCGCAAGCACTCCTTCAATGGTTTGGAAAAACCATAGCAGGAACAGAATACTCGACAGTATCATAATATTTTTTGCTACTGCATTTTCCCTCAGCGGATAAAGCAAAAATAAAATTGCACCCAATATAAGGATGGGTGAAATGAGTGTCTGCATTGTATAGAGCAACAGCATCAGCAGAACAATTCCCGCTACCAAAAGTAGAACTTCAAATGGACTGTGAGGAACTATAACATCGGAGGTTTCACTCGGTGGTGAAAGCTTTTTTATTTTTTTTGTTTTAGCCATTATTTTTTATCCAGGACAAACAAGCTGTTATTTTCTGTGCGTGTGCGAAGTACCGGTACTGCCAAATCCACCGGCACCCCGTTCCGTTGAGGAAAGTTCTTGTACCACTACCCATTCTGCTCTTTCATATCGACCGATGACCATTTGAGCAACCCTGTCCCCTCGCCTCACAATAAAATCATTTTTCCCATGATTTGTTACGACAATCTTTACTTCGCCGCGATAATCAGAATCAATAGTACCGGGGGAATTCATCAAGCCAATATTATTTTTTATCGCCAAACCGCTGCGTGGACGAATTTGAGCTTCAAATCCTAATGGCAGCTCCATTGAAAATCCGGTTGGAACCAAAACCGTTTCACCGGGTTGGATGACCAAATCATCTTTAACGGCCGAATAAATATCCATTCCAGCCGACCCTGCTGTTGCGTATAATGGAAGAGGAACATCATGTGTTGATTCAGACAGGCGGGTTATACGAATTTTTATAGGGGTCACAGAATTCTTTCAAGTTATGGTTTAAGTAAAAGTATGTTAGGATGGAAGCGAAGTAAACTGCACAAATTTCGTTTGTTTTTGGCAATTTTCAAAGAAAATAAATTGTTAATCAATCATTTATTGACTTACCCTCCCTTTTTTTGTTTATTTGAAACAGCGGTTCCCTCTTTCAATAACGCACAAACAATCTACAAATGTCTATTTACGACCACGATAATTTTGACGATGATTTCCAAGCCGACTCCTCGCCGCGAAGGGATAGGGATAGAAGCGAAGAAATTGAGCGATATAAAGAGTTATTGCGCAAAGGCGGCAATGGGCTAAAAAGCATTGAAGCATTGGAAGAAATTATCAATTTCTGTTTTGAAAAAGAGAAGTATGATGAAGCGTTGGTGTTTGCCAACCAGCTTGTTCAATTTGCCCCTTATTCTTCAGATACGTGGATGCGAAAAGGGATGATTTTGAACAATCTTTATCAATATGACGAAGCGTTAGAATGCTACAATCACGCCATCAGTCTCAATCCCAACGACAGTGATTTGTTCATTAACCGCGGCATTACCCTTGACAACATTAACCGAAATGAAGAGGCCCTCTCCGATTTTGAAAAGGCATTGGTACTCAATCCTGGAGATGAAGAAGCTCTCATCAATAAAGCTGTCACACTGGAAAAGCTTGAGCAGTTTTCTGAAGCAATTGATATCTTAAAATTTTTGATCAAAGAAAACCATGAGAATGCCGATGCATGGTTTGAACTTGCTTTTTGCTACGACTTAATGGATAAAGTCGAAGAATCACTCGATTGCTACAATAAACACATCGATCTTGATCCTTACAATTACAATGCGTGGTACAACCGCGGCATCGTTTTAAATCGTTTGGGTGATCATGAAACTGCACTTCAAAGTTACGACATGGCGTTGGCAATTAAAGAAGATTTTCCTCCCGCATGGTACAACAAAGGAAACGTTTTCGCATCGCAAAACAAAATTGATCTGGCCGTAGAGTGTTATAAGCGCACATTGCAGTACGATCCCAAGGATGTTCCGGCACTTCATAACCTTGGCAACGCTTATGAAGAACTGGCAAACTTTCAAGAAGCCATTAAGTGTTTTACCCTGGCAATTAAATACGACAGCCAGCATTACGAATCGTTCTTTGGACGCGGAAGCTGCTACGATTCGATGGATCAACATAAAAAAGCTCTTGCCGATTACAATCGTGCTTTAGAACTCTGCCGTGAATATCCCGAATTATGGTACGCAAAAGCCGATGCCGAATTCAATCTTGGCAAATACAAAGAATGTCTGTTAAGTTACAAGATGGTCGTTCAACTCGATCCCAACAATTTTGAAGCATGGTACGATTACGGTGACTCTCTGTTTTTCATGGGCTATCTGAAAGAAGCACTGAAGGCGTTGAATAAATCGATTGACTTGAATGGAAAGTTCCCCGATTCGTTTTACAGCCGCGCAAAAGTACTTTTTGTGATGGAAAAAAACCTGGATGCCGTTGAGTCTTTAAAAACGGCATTAAAACTGAATCCGGATCTGAAAAGCAAATTTGATATTGAATTCAAGGGAGTAAAATCGGTAAAGGAATTTTCGACCCTGCTCCAGTCGTAAGTGGATTACGGTAAACACCTGTGAAAAAACCTGATCCGAGAGATTAGGTTTTTTTATTCCATCTTTTGAATTATATTTCATTATATGAATCACGGATTGCAAAAAACTCAACAACGGTATCTTGGCATTATTGGGCATCGGTTAAGCCACACCCTGTCTCCCGCAATGCATACGGCGGCATTTAAAAAACTGAATCTTGACTATGTCTATGGTGTGATGGATGTGCAAAGCGACTTTTTACCCGGGGCTATATCATCGATGTCCGCACTGAACTTTCGCGGTGTTAATGTAACAGTACCTCACAAGCAAGCTGTGGTTCCTTTCCTTGACGAAATATCTAAAGAGGCAAAGATCATCGGTGCGGTAAATACCATCGTGCATAATAATGGCAAACTTATTGGATACAATACCGACGTTGACGGAGTAACGTTTTCTTTGAAGAAGTATTCTTCAGAAATTATGGGAAAGAGCGTCGTGATATTTGGCGCCGGCGGAGCAACAAGAGCAACAGTGTATGCCCTTGTCGCTAATTTTTCACCACATCGAATCACGCTTGTAAACCGAACATTAGATCACGCACAAAAACTTGTGGATGTATTTCAACCGCAATTTCCAACAACGAATTTTTTCGTCACAAATAACGATAACACAACGATCCGTGAAATAGATTCTGCGATCTTACTTATTAACACAACTTCCATAGGGATGAAACCGCATGTCAAGATTCATCCGCTGCCGGCAAAAGCAGTTATTCAACCAAAGCACATTGTTTTTGATATTGTTTATAATCCTATGTACACTTCATTACTTACCATGGCACACAATTCTGGGGCTCGCGTCATCGGTGGAGTTGAAATGCTCTTAGGGCAAGGGGAAAAAGCATTCGAACTATTCACTAATCAACATTTTCCTTTAGAAACTGCCCGAGAGGCATTGAGTAAAGAATTAAGATAGGATGGTAACCGTGAGCGAAAAACAAAAAGCAATCAGTGACCTTCTGCGAAGCGCGGATAAGGTTATCAAGAGCGGCAGGCTGGAAGAAGCCATGCGCTACATCAATAAAGTATTCGAACTCGATTATAAGAACATCTATGCGAAGGCATACAGGGAGCGAATTATATCTTTGTTGGAAGGGTCCGGCGTTTCGAAAGAAGAAGCTGAACGAATTGCCGCTCAAGCAAAATTTTTAGACAAAACTGAACCTGCAAAGACAACGACGCAGGAACGGAAAAAAGAAGAGAGCCTTTCACTTAAAGAAGAAGCTGAACGCATTGTTGCTCAATCAACAACGCCAACAAAAGTTGAAGGAAAAAAGGATGAACCTGTTTCGTCCAAGAAAGAAGAAGCCAAAGCCGAACCTCCGGTGACTTCAAAGAATGACAGTAAAAAAGAAGAGGTAACTGCTCCCCAGGAAGAACCTATCGGTCAAAAAAGTGAAGAGAAAGTTCAACAATCAATAAAAGCAACCCCTCCTTCTCCGCCTCAACAGAAAATTGATATAAAGACAGGGTCGGAAAAACATGTCTCGCAAATTAAACGTTCGGAAGCAGCCGTTGAGGCATATAAAACTTTGTTGATGGAAATTTGGAAAGACGGCGATATTTCTTCGGAGGAACAAGTACGAATTGATTCTATGCGCGATACTTTTGCCATCGCTCAAAATGAGCATGTGCAAATTGAGAATGATGTTCGAGTAGCATCGTATTTGTCGGCCATTCAAACAGAATGGCGTAAAGGCGGAACAAACTTTGAAGCATTACGGAAAAAATTCAACATCAACGATCAAGAACATCTTGCCATTGAACCAAAGTTGTTCCAACTACTGCAATCGCTGCAGGCAAACGGATCCGTTCTCCTGTTGGATGATGATGAATCATTCCTCGATGTCATTAAAGGTGTCCTCGGCGACAGCGGGTATTACTGTTTCGCAGCAACGTCAGGTGAAGAAGGGTTGGAACTTCTTGAGACATTGACACCCGATATCGTGGTGTGTGATATTAATTTTGCGAAGCCCAATATGAGCGGGTTCGCCTTCTATGAAAAATTCCGATCGATGGATAAGTTCCTCATGACACCCTTTATTTTCCTCACTGCGCTTGATCAAGAAGTGTTGATCAGAACCGGAAAAAAGCTCGGTGTCGATGATTATTTGACAAAACCGATGGACACAGAAATGCTGCTTGCTACCATTGAAGGCAAGATGCGGCGTTTTCGAGAATTGCGACGAAGCTTGGATGTATAGTTCTCTGTGCAAAATTTTTGAAGGTTAGCTGACATTACGCCTTCCTCGTCAATGAAAAAAATTTTTACTCGCCTCCGTTCTTTTTCGCTTAAATTCGGCCTCGTTGAACAGGCGCAGATCGTTGCGTCGACAGCCGTTGTGGTTATTATGGTAACCATCATCACGGCAACGGTCCTTTTGCAAAAAAAAATCAGCTACCTTGATTTCATCGTCATCACGACCGTCGGCATCATTGGATATACCAGCGTCTATTTCTCCCTAAAGTACGGGCGTCAATTAGAAGAGCAGCGTCTTGAACTTGATGCGCTTAACACCGTTGCTCAGGTTGTCACTAAATCCATAAATTTAATTTATATCTTCAGCAATGTGCTTCAAACAGTCACAAACATTTTGAAGACAAAATACGGCTGGCTGTATATTTTAGACGGTGATCGATTGACACTTAAAAATTCCTACGGCACGAACGAAGGTTTTTTTTCTGAGAACATGGTAGGCAATAAGGCGTTTCAAGATTGGACCAAAAAAATCCGAACAAATAAAGAGACGAAGAATACCGACGGCATGGCCTTTCTTACCAATACGCAACTTCTCGACATTGCCTCCTGGGTCTCTGTCCCTCTTACCGTGTCGAATAAAAATGAGGGTGTACTGCTTCTCGCCAGTTCATCAAAAGATTTTTTCCCTGAACGCAAGGTAAATTTAATTTCGGCCTTCAGCAATCAAATTAGCGTGGCACTGAACAATGCGCATTTGTTTGATAAACTGCGCCAGTCAGAAGAGCGCTACATGGATTTGTTTGAGAACTCACCCGATATGTACCACTTGGTCAATCACGAAGGTATCATCATTAATTGTAATCAAACAGAATCCGAAGTACTCGGATATGAAAAAACAGAGATTGTCGGAAAACCAATGGCACATCTTTACTCGGAAGATA
Organism: Bacteroidota bacterium; assembly: GCA_028749215.1. Classification (GTDB taxonomy): domain Bacteria; phylum Bacteroidota; class Ignavibacteria; order UBA10030; family UBA8401; genus JAQUOA01. The sequence continues at coordinate 6,954 of JAQUOA010000037.1, read as the reverse complement.
TGCGGCAGCAGGTCAACCAGATTATCAAAGATGCGTTCGAATATCAACACGAAATTCGAAGCAGTGAAGAACAAATGCTGAAGAAAGATGGAACATTGATTGACGTCTCCGTAAACACGTCGCTGGTGTATGATGAAACAAAAACTCCCGTGCTCATGCGCTGCGTGGTTCGTGATATTACCGACAAAAAGATGCTGGAACAAAAAATTATGCAGGCTCAAAAGATCGACAGCATCGGAAATCTTGCCGGCGGCATTGCTCACGATTTTAATAACATCCTTACATCAATTATGGGTGCATCGTCCATCATGCGCCGCCGAATGATGTCAAGAAATAAGCTCTATCCGTTCGTCGATATCATTGAGACGGCATCAACGCGGGGCAAATCTCTTACGAACCAGCTCCTGACATTCGCACGAAGAACACCGGTTGAATTTCACTCTATTAATGTTGTTGATGTGTTGGAAGAAACACTGCGCATCTTTGAACCAAGCGTGAAACCGCTTGTGGATGTCGTGCGAAATTATTCGCTTCACGCGGCAATTATTAACGGAGACGAAGGGCAGATTCAACAAGCGCTGCTGAATCTATTTATCAACGCTCGCGACGCTATGCCAAACGGCGGCAAACTTATTGTGGACATGATCATCGATCATAAAAATGAACAAAGTGTCTCCGTCAGGATTTCTGACAACGGGATTGGCATGACAAAAGAAGTTCAGCAGCAGATTTTTGTTCCATTCTTTTCAACAAAAGAACAGGGCAAAGGAACCGGCTTAGGACTTTCAGTGGTGTACGGGGTCATGAAATCGCACAACGGCACAGTGTCGTTCAACAGTGAACTTGACAAAGGAACTTCTTTTGTTTTAACCTTTCCTTTGAACAACGATGTTCCGCAGGAATTGATTTCGACGCCGTCAAAAAAAATGAGAGGCGGCACGGAATCTGTTTTGATTGTCGATGATGAAGAATTTGTCCGCATAACACTCAGCACCATGCTGATCCATTTAGGATATAAAGTTACCATCGCTGAAAGTGGAAAAGAAGCCATCAGTCTCGTTTCAGACAAAAGAAAATTTGATTTGGTTGTGTTGGACATGAATATGCCTCAAATAGGAGGGAAAAAAGTATTTCAGAAAATCAAAGCACTGAAACTGACAACAAAAATTATCGTCTCCAGCGGATACAGCGATGATATTCTCGGTAAAGATAATTTTGTCACCGAGGTAGAAGGTTTCCTTCAAAAACCGTACAAAATAGAAGAACTTGCAAAAAAAATTCGCGATGTCCTTGATGCTGCATAATAATTTCACTACAATAACTCTTGTGATGCCGCTGCACACCAAAAAAATTTCTAGTGTAATCCAAGATTAAAAAAATATACCGATGAATACGTATTCCCAAGATCTTAAAAAAGAACGCGAAGCAAAAAATATTACTCTTGCAGACATCGCAAAAAAAACCAGGATCAATATCAAATATCTTGAGGCGATCGAGCAAGGAGCGTTCGATATCCTGCCTCAAACATACATCCGTGCCTTCATCAAAGCGTATGCAGATGCGATTGGCGTCAACGCTCAAGAAGCTTTAAAAAATTACCGCATTCAGGTAAGCCATTCTGTAGAAGTATCTTCTCCCGCATCGGCAATTGTTACGCCCATCATGCAGACAGAGGTGGTTGATGAGATGCGTCTGAAACATAAAAAAGCCCGCCGGCTGTTATACGGCGGGTTGGCGTTGGCCGGATTGGTGTTCGTCTCAGCATACCTGATGGAACATACCGGAGCAAATAAGACACAACAAACGGTAAAAGAAATTCCTTTCCAAAATATTGTCAAAGAGCAGGAACAACTTAAATCAACCGCAGTCATTGATACCGTTGATCCGGCAAAAATTTTACCTGCAGCGGTAAAAAATTCTCCTGACTCAATGGTGTTACGCATTGCTGCTTCAGATTCTGTGTGGTTTAAAATTACTCGCGATTCACTTCCCTCGCGAAGCGGATACATGATGGGAGGAAGGCATCGAACATATTTCGCAAAAAATGAATTTAAATTATCGTTGAGCGATGCCCATGCCGTAAAACTTTACCTCAACGGAATTGAATTACAGCCGCTTGGAAAAAAAGGAGACCGTGTACGTTCTGCAACGATTAACACCTCCACTCTTAAACGCAAATGAGCACTTCTGTTTCAGCAAAACAAAGAATTGAAAAACTTCGTGAAGAGCTTCGCCGTCACGATTATCAGTACTACACTCTCGATCAGCCTTCCATTTCAGATTTCGACTATGACCGGTTGATGAACGAACTCATCGAGCTGGAGCGGCAAAATCCAAAACTCCTTACGCCTGATTCACCTTCACAACGCGTAGGGGGCGAACCGACCAAAGAATTCCCTACTGTCACCCACGAAGTGCCAATGCTCTCACTCTCCAATACATATAGTGAAGAAGAGTTAGTGGATTTTGACCGTCGAGTCCGTGAAATACTCGGAGGCCAAAAATATCAATTCGTCGCGGAATTAAAAATTGACGGCGTCGCCATCAGTCTTGTCTATCAAGATGGAATTTTTTTGCGAGGTGCCACACGCGGTGACGGCACACAGGGAGATGAAATCACCAGCAATCTTCGAACTGTCCGCTCCATTCCCCTTCGCGTTACTTCAGGAAAAGGATTGCCAAAAAATTTTGAGGTGCGCGGTGAAATCTTCATGACGAAAAAAGATTTTGAAAAAATGAATGAGGAGCGCGCACAGGCAGGTGAAAAGTTATTTGTGAATGCTCGGAATTCTACATCGGGCACATTGAAAATGCAAGACCCAAAGATTGTGGCACAACGAAAACTCAGCATGTTCACCTACTTTCTGCGGACCAATGATATTACTCTTAAAAATCACTACGAGAATCTTCAAACTCTAAAGAAATTAGGTTTTGTCGTGAACGAAAATATTCGTCTATGCAAAACAATTCATGATGTAAAGTTTTTTTGTGAAGAATGGGCTTTGAAACGATCTGCCCTTCCCTATGACATTGACGGTGTAGTTGTAAAAGTTGATTCCATACAGCAGCAGGAAGAACTGGGTGCCGTGGCAAAAAGTCCACGGTGGGCAATTGCGTACAAATATCCGGCACAGCAGATGGAAACGAAGCTTAACGCGATCACGCTGCAAGTAGGGCGAACAGGAACGATTACACCTGTGGCAGAACTGGAACCGGTGTTTGTCGGCGGCACAACGGTGAGCAGAGCAACGCTCCATAATGAAGATTATATCAAGCAGCTCGACATTCGAATTGGCGACACGGTGTTGGTGGAAAAAGGTGGCGATGTCATCCCCAAGGTCAGCGGGGTCAATAAAAAAAAGCGCCAAAAAAATTCTACCACATTCTCTTTCTCTTCAAAATGTCCGGAGTGCGGAGAAAAAATTTTCCGTCCTGAAGATGAAGCGGCATATTACTGTGAAAATTTTGAATGTCCTGCGCAAGTTCGGGGACGCATTGAACACTTTGCCCAGCGACGCGCCATGAACATTGAAGGGCTCGGTGAAGCGGTGATTGACCTTCTTGTGAGCGAAAATCTCATTCACAATATTGCTGATCTTTATCAATTGAAAAAAGAGAACGTTGCATCCCTGGAACGAATGGGAGAAAAAAGCGCACAAAATTTATTACACGGCATTACCGCAAGTAAGGAATTACCTTTTCACAGAGTGTTATTTGGACTGGGTATTCGATTTGTGGGTGAAGGTGTAGCGAAATTATTGGCTGAGAATTTTACATCAATGGCTCAGTTGAAAAAGGTTTCGCACGAAGAATTGGAAAATATTGAAGGAGTTGGGCCACGCATTGCCGAAAGTGTTGTTCGATTTTTCAACGACAAACATTCCGTCAAATTAGTCGAACGACTCACAGCTGCCGGCTTACAAATGAAAGCAGAAAAAAAGAAATACGGCAGTTCCCCTGTTTCGGGCAAAACATTCGTTCTGACAGGCGGACTTGAAAGTTTGAGCCGGGATGAAGCAAAAGAAATGATCGAATCGCTCGGTGGTAAATCGGCATCTAGCGTGAGCAAGAATACTGATTACGTTATTGTAGGGAACGATGCCGGTTCAAAATTACAAAAGGCAATTGAACTAGGGATAAAAAGAATCAGCGAAAAAGAGTTCTTAGAGATGATAAAAAAGTAACATACTTCGTCCTCTCCCAAAGCATTTCCCCTTACCTTGATTTTCAGACAAACCTTTTGCAACTTGTCGTTGGATAAAGGATACAAAACATTTCATGTTCACAGAAATCCGCAGAAATATCGGTATTGACATCACACGAATGCTTTTTCGGAAGAAAAAAGTACAGACAATGTCTTTTTCACATATTTTTTCAAATGCAAAAACAGCACTGGTCATTGTTCCGGAAAACCCCGACCATAGGTCTGTCGTCATGCCGATCCTGACACTGCTTCAGAATAAATTTCAGGGAACAAAATTGACGTTAGTTGCGCATGAAACGTTTCGAAACCTTGCCTCAGCGTTCCTTAAGTCAACCGTCTTTGTTATCCGCGAAGAGCATCTTAATTTTTTCTTCCTACCGAAGAAATCGGAGATCAGAAGCCTGCTCTCACAAAAATTTGATGTCGTTGTCGACCTGAATGTGACACCGGTTCCCGCGGCGGCATACCTTTGCCGTGGAATTAACGCACCGCTTAAAGTAGGTTTTACCAAAGATCACGCTGATGCGTTCTATAATTTTCAGTTTAACATTACGTCAAAGAAAAATGCTAAATCATGCTATGATCAGTTATTCAGAACTCTATCTATGTTTTGAGGCGCGCCTATGAAATTCGATGTGATTAAAAATGGAACCAGTGTAGTCATCACCCTTAAAGAACGCAAGCTCGACGTTGCGGTCTCTCCGGAACTCAAAGGTGAATTTATTCTTCTCTGCCGGCCTCAGTTGAAATCGCTGATTGTTGATCTCACGGCTGTGGAATTTTGCGATAGCAGCGGTTTGAGTGCGCTGTTAATTGCAGAACGCCAAATGCGGCAACATGGCGGCGTAGTAAAACTTGTTGGCGTTCATAAAAAAATTCTTTCGTTACTGAAAATTTCTCAACTCGACAAAGTGTTTCCAATTTTCGACAGTGTAGCAAAAGCGGTGAAAGATTGAAGTTTAGTTTTTCGATGGTATTGATCAGCATCGTCGCAATCCAATCAAATAATTTCCCTCAATGGGCTTTTCTTTCCTTGATTACAGTATTGTCGCTCTCTACCTCATTGGCGTAACAAGCATCGGCACTCTCGTTGCCGGAAGACAAAAGACATCGCAAGATTATTTTTTAGGCGGAAGAAAAATGTCGTGGTGGTCTGTCGGCTTTTCGATTGTCGCCAGCGAAACAAGCACCCTTACATTTATCAGTATTCCCGGACTCGCCTATACCACCAACATGCATTTCCTTCAACTTGTTGTCGGTTACTTTATTGGCAGAGTGCTGGTCAGCTTTATATTTATTCCCGCGTATTACAACGGTAATCTTGAAACAGCGTACGACTTCTTGGGTAAACGGTACGGTATGTCGCTTCGAAAATTTACTTCTTCGGTCTTCATTGTTACGCGCGTTCTTGCTTCAGGGGTGAGGTTATTTGCGACCGCAATACCTGTCCACCTTATTACTCAGTTAAACTATCCGACATGTATTCTGCTTATTGGAATTTTTACTTTGATCTATACGTACGTTGGGGGATTGAAAGCAGTTGTCGCGATGGATGTTGTCCAAATGTTTATCTATATCGGCGGAGCGGCTGCTTCGATGATGATTATTGTGCACCGCCTGCCCAATGGCTGGACTGATGTCGTCACCTATGCATCGGCAAACGGGATGGATAAATTTTCAATTGTCAATACATCGTTTGGAAATTCATTCATCGATTTTCTTTCCAGGCCGTACACACTTATCGGCGGTTTGCTTGGCGGAACATTTCTTACGATGGCTTCTCATGGAACAGATCAACTGCTGGTGCAGCGCTTGCTTGGATGCCGATCAAAACGTGAAAGTCAGCGCGCCTTGCTTCTTGATGCATCGTTGATAGTCCTTCAATTCGCTTTCTTTTTACTGCTTGGACTTTGTCTTTTTGCTTTTTATGGAGGTGCGTCCCTGAGTCAGCTTGGCGTAACATCATCGGATGAAATTTTTCCAAAATTTATCGTGGAGAATCTCCCTTCAGGAATTGCGGGATTAGTTGTTGCCGGTGTTTTGGCTTCGGCTATGGGAACTCTTTCCTCATCCATCAGTTCGCTTGCATCGTCAACATTTTTAGATTTATTTAGATCGACTGCTCGCGGGAAAAATTTAGATCACACCACCGAATTGCGCTGGTCGAAACGTTTCACATTGCTGTGGGGAATAATTTTAATTGGCGGTGCGATGCTTTTTACCGATACGAAAAATCCCGTTGTCGAAATCGGATTGAAGATCGCTTCTTTTACGTACGGAGGGCTGCTCGGAACGTTCTTTCTGGGATTGCTATTTAAACGGACCGATCAAACCGATGCTTACGCTGGATTTATCGCCGGCATTGCCACAATGATTATCGTGCTAACATACACCCGCATTGATTTTACATGGCACACATTTATCGGCTGCGCAGCCACGATCATCGTCGGAAATTTATCGCGTTATCTTCGGTCAAATATAGCTCATCAAAACAGCAGCAAAGGATGATCAAAAAAACCCTACAACTAAAAAATAAACCGGAAATTCTATACGGATTCCTGTGCGGTGTGGCAATGTCTGTCTGGATATTGATTGAATATGCCTTGGGGTTTCACACCACATCGCTTGAAATCGGGCAAATCAGCGGATACTTTTCAAACCTGATACCCATTATTTTCATCTACATTGCCTTGCACGAATTTCAAGAAGCAACATCGCAAAAGCTTTCGTACATTGACGGTATCAATATC
>JAQUOA010000229.1 GCA_028749215.1 Bacteroidota bacterium | reverse complement strand
TTTTTGGAGGAGTTATGAAATACACACGTTTTGTTTGTGGTGCATTGTTGGCGGTTTCATTGGCCGTTGCATCAACACCGGAGGGTAAGCCTGTTGACTGGAACAAAGCAGAACAAAATTATATTGCCGCCCTCAAAATAGATAATGCAGGAGTGCAGGCCAGTGCCGCGGAGAACATCCGCAAGTACAAACTCTGCAATGCCACGCAGGAATTAAAAGCATTGCTGACTACCAGCCGTGTTGACAATGTGAAAATGTCGGCAGCGTTAACGTTGATCAGTGTGTGCGGGAATGAAGGACGCACGGCGGTTGAGGAGGCATTACAAAAGGAGGATAGTGAACTTGTTGCCGTGTTCTATCGTTCAATTCTTCACACAGAAACAACGTTACAAAACTAACATGGTGAATAGATGACAAACGGCGACGGGCACACCGGATTGATACGCCTGTTACCGTTTGCCATCGCCTAATTGTACTTGCATCTCATCCAACTCTTTCATTCTTTTGTACCATCCCTGGGAATGAAAGACCATGAACGCACTCATCGAGAAATTTCACATTAAGCCGAACGATACGGTGTTGGTGCTTAATGCAGAACAAAAATTCTTCAAACTCTTCTCTCACCTTCCCAAAGGTGCAACCCTTTCACAAAAAACCAACGGCGTCTTTGAAGTGGTCGTATTGTGCGTCCGAACAAAAGCAGAATTGGAAACGTTTGCTCCGCGCGGCGAAACTTCTTTGAGAGATGGAGGAATTTACTGGGTCGCCATTCCAAAAAAAAGCTCCGGTCAGCAGACTGATTTGACGATGAACAAAGGATGGGACATCATGGAAAAATTAATGCTGGAAATTGTAGCATCCATATCCATTGATGAAACTTGGTCGGGATTCAGGTTTAAACAAAAAGGAACTCCATCGGAAACAAAAGAAACGCAGTCAATTCGTGACATTGAAACATATATCGATACCAAAAATCGGACAATACAACTTCCGCCGGATGTGCAAAACGCCTTAACTCCTCACAAAAAGGCAATGGAATTTTTCGATTCACTTTCCTTCAGCAATCGAAAAGAATACGTTGTGTGGATTGTCGGTGCAAAGAAAACAGAAACCCGCGTCCAGCGCATTTCACTCATGGTAGAAAAGTTGAAGAAGAAGCTCAAGAATCCTTCGGCAGCATAATTATTCTTTCTTCTCCGCCATTTTTGTCACCACCTGATCTCCCGCTTTGACCTGCACTTCAATTTTTCCGAAAGGAAACTGTGCACCGTTGATCGCAACAATATGCAGACCCGGATTTTTCATTTCGTTCACCAATACCGTTTCCTTTTGTGTCTCGACGATTTTACAGGAGAGGGTAACCATGCTTCGCTGGCCGAGCTCGAATGAGATAAAGGTTGTATCTTTAAACGGATCAGGGAAATTTTGTGCAAGAAAAACTGAGACGGCCGGTTTTGAATATCGTGAGAGCAATAACAAAACTTCGGCAGTTGACTTTTCATTGTTTGTACTCTCATTACCGCACCGGTCAAGCGATGTAACGGTGTAAAAATATTTTTTGCCGTTCGATGTTCCGTCTCTGTAGAAATGCTGCGAGGCCGGAACAACGGCGAGTATATTTTCTGCTTTGCGTGTATCAACCGCTTGGTCCTGTGAACGATACACCACGTACCAAAAGGGTTTGCCGCTGTCGGATGCTGGGCTTGGTTCTTTCCAATGAATGATGGCAATATTTGTCGGACTGATTTCTACGGAAATATCCGTTGGCGCAAAAGGCTGTATGGAATCTTTCCAAGCCATAGATGGAAAGAGTGACGGCGTTTGATAGACGCCTCCAAGCTGATCCATTACTGAGAAAAGATTTTCGTAACGAAAAAATGCCTCCCCTTGTGCTTGCAGGCTCCGCGTAGTTTCAACTTGTTCTTTGGTTTCGCGCCGAACGTTGTCCCGGTAAATTCCAATCCCTGCGTACACATGACGGCCGTAACTTTCCCGAATCCAATCGCTGCACAAGGCAGCAAAATCAGGATCGTTGGGATTGTGTTGTTCACCCAGCGACCAATACAATTGCGGTGCAACGTAATCCTGAATGCTGTCACGCATCCATGCTCGCGACTCTTGAAACGCAGATTCGAAGCCGGTAAACGATGATTGAGCACCGTTAATTGAATGATAAATTCCAACAGGTGCCGATCCAATTTTCAACCACGGCTTCGCATGGATCAGTTGTGTGTAACAATCACGAACAAATGTTGTTATATTTTTCCGCCTCCACTCACTGCGGTCCATTCCATCGCTCCACGTGCTGAACGAAAACCAGTCGTCAAATTTACCGTTGGGGTATCGAAGAAAATCGAATTGAATACCGTCGATGTCATAATTTTGAGCAATCTCTTTTACAAGATTTTCTGTATAGGTCCGCGCATCAGGAATTCCCATATCAACCCACCACTCGCCGTCAACGCGTTTCACCCAATCTCGGTGTGATTGAATAATATGCTGAGGATGTTTCGGAAGATCGCCCCCTCCCCATACTTTGGCAACATTAAACCACGCGTGCAATTCCATCCCCCGCTTATGGGCTTCTTCAATCGCAAACGCCAGCGGATCCCATCCCGGATCTTTGCCGAGCACTCGGGTGAGTTGAGATGACCATGGTTCAACAGCAGATTGGTAGTACGTGTTACCGCGCGGACGCACTTGGAAAAAAATGGTGTTGAAATGATTGTTGTGAAGAACATCGAACATCTCTATTAACGAACGCTGCTGCTCTTCCATCACGGTTGACTTTGGCCAATCACCGCCAGCCGTTGAAATCCACACCGCGCGCACTTCGGATTTCGGAGATTGTGAGTAGGAAATTGAAGAAAAAACCAAAAGGATCAAAAAATATATATTACAAAGAGCGGTATCAAAGCGTGACATCTATAGCACACCTTTATCGCTAAAATGGAAATCGTTTTTATAGATCAATAATTGTTCCATATTTGAATTCCCTTATTGTGGAGCCAATGCTTCGTAGATCTGTATTGGTGCTTCTTTCCCTTTCACTTTAATCGGATCAAGCTTTTTGAGAATGATGGAAGTATCGGCCATCGCAAACTTTGCCGCAGATTCGGAAAGTAAAATCTGTCCGCGGGCAGCCGAACTGCACAGGCGTGCGCCAAGATTGACGGCATCGCCGATCACGGTAAAATCCATCCGGTCTTCGCTTCCCATCGCCCCCATCACCATGTCGCCGGCGTTGATGCCGATGCCGACGGCAATATCTTCGCCGAAATGCGTTGCATTTTTTTTCATCATCGCTTGAATCTCAAGCGCGCAGTGCACGGCATGGTGTACCATTTTCTCACCTTGAAACACGGCCACAAGTTCGTCGCCCACAAACTTATCAATATCCCCGTCATGTTCACGAACGATCGCCGCCTGTTTGCTTAAGATGGTATTGAGCATCGCAACGACGCGTTCCGGTTCTACCTTTTCTGAAAAAGCGGTGAAGCCGCGAATATCCGAGAAGAACACGGTTGCCATTTTTCGCTCCCCGCCAAGTTTTACTCCCATATCATCCGCATGCTTCACGGCATCCACTGTCTGGCGGGAGACAAATTTTTCAAGATGAAATCGTTCTCTCAATCCGATAATCATCTGGTTGATCCGTCTTGCCAGCTCGCCTATTTCATCTTTGGAGGTGATGTTGGTGGAGACGAAAAGATTTCCTATGCCGACCTGCTGGACAACGTCGCCAATGGCGCCAATCGGTTTTACCACGACAGCTTTCATAAAAATACGGATGACAAGCCACACCAAGAGGATCGTCAGTGTTCCGGCTAACAGCGAGTAGAGTTGATTGCGCTCAATCGATGCATTGATCGTCGCCATCGATGTGGTCACCCCGACAACACCGCGAATCGTATGATCGTCTCCATGGCACACCTGGCACCGTTTCTCATTGCGAAGTGTGGAATAGCGAACAAGGTATTCCTCATCGTCAATCATTTGCGTTGTTTCAATCACGGTATCTTTTTTCAATGCCTCACGCACAAAATCTAATCCGTAATCTTTTTGAGTCATGTTCACAAAACGCTCGTTGCCTTGTTTATCAAACACCCGAAGATCTCTCACGGCTTTCACAGTCCGGACTTCGTGAATGAACGAGCGTGCGTAACTTCCTTTTCCCACAATCATGATACTGCGGAAACCGACGCCGATGACCGATTGCAGCATTTCGGTCAATTGCTTTTCCAGCTCATCCGGTTTCATCTTTAATTGATTCACTTTTATGGTCACTTCCATCACACCCCGCCATTGGCTTTTTGCACCGTGGCACACCTGACATCGTTCTTCATTGCGCAGCGGAATGAGAAGCGTTAAGGCGGCGCGATGTTTTTCGGCAAAAATAATCGGCCGTGCCGTTTCCATGGTCCGCATTACCGAATCATCCGGCACCGATTCCTGTTCGTCGCCGAAATGCACAGCGCCGAAGCGGTCATAAATTTTTATCC
>JAQUOA010000228.1 GCA_028749215.1 Bacteroidota bacterium | reverse complement strand
GGCAGTGTGAACGGCAGCGTTACCAGAACATCGGGAACAGAAAGATCGGTAATCCAGCCAACGAACGGCGCGTGACGCAGTTGAATTGTGGCCGTAAACAACGAATACAGCGCGTATAGAATCGGCAATTGAATAAGGAGCGGCAAACATCCACCCGCGGGATTAATGCCGTAATCTTTATACAACTTCATGGTTTGAATATTCATCTGCTGCGGATCACTCTTATATTTCTCTTTCATCTCTGCCATCATCGGCTGAAGCTTTTGCATGTTGCGCATGGAGCGCATGCTTGTTTTCGTCAGCGGATGAAGAGCGAGCTTAATGATGATAGAGAAAAGAATGATGACCAGACCATAGTTTGAAATAACACTGTGCAGAAGATTGAAGAGCGGAATGAAAATATATTCGGTGATCGGGCGAATCCATGACCAGCCGAGCGACATAATGTGATCAAGCCCGCGGTCGTATCCTTTGATGATTGAAAAATCGAGCGGGCCGATGAAGATGGAAATTTTTGAATTTTCGTCTCTGGAATCTCTGTACGGATACTTAAGAGCAACGGAATATTGTTCTACAACGCCCTGGTTTTCGGCAAGGATGTGATGGCCTTCTAAATAGGCGCCGCTCGCCTTGTTATCTTGCGATATTAATGCAACAGCAAAATATTTATTCCGCAGTGCTACCCAATCGGTGCTGCCCGATGGTTCTGCTTTAGGTACCTCTCCATTAGACGATGCGTTAACTTCTTTTAATTCACCTCCGCCAAAACTATAGGCAGCGGCGGAATTTGATTCATCAACACTGTTGTATTCGCAGTAGCGAATGCTGTTTTCCCACAACACCTGGTATTCATAATTGGCGATAACATTCTGCAATCCGGAAAGCGAAAGTTCGGCATCAAAATCATACGCAGTGTTTTTGAAGGTAAGTTTCTTGACAATTTTTCCTTCGCCGGCATTCAAAACGAAGTTCACAGAAAATTGTTCGTCCTTTGAAAGAATAACCTTTCCCCCAATCGGAATTTGTGCCGTAAAAAATAATCCCTTGGTGTTGATCAGCTTGCCGTCGGATGTGCTGAAGAGAATGCTGAAATCACCCTCTCCATTAACCAGCTGTACCGGGTGTTGATCCCACGTTTTGTAATTCTTCAGCGTCCACTTTTTTATCACTCCGCCCTTGGTGGAAAGCTCGGCGATGTAATTTTGTGTTTCAATGGTAAACACCTGCTCGGCTCCAACATCTTTGCCCGCAAAATATTTTCCGAGAGAATCTTTGGCGGCTGCGGATTCCGTGGATTGAACAGGTTTTTGTTCTTGAGCAACGACCGGCGCTTGTGTTTTACGCTGTGCAGAATCTTTTACGAATTCTTTTGGCGATACATTTTTATCTTGAATCGGCTGTCGTGATGGCGATGAAAAATACATCCATGCCATCAATACGGCGGCGATTAAAACAAATCCTATTGTTTCTTGTTTTCCCATGGGAATATTACTTTGTTTGTGGTGATGTATCGGGAACGGGATCGTAACCGCCGTCGTGATACGGATGACATTTACAAATTCGCTTGCATCCCAATAACGATCCTTTTACCGCTCCGTGTTTTTGTATAGCTTCGATGGTATAACTTGAACATGTCGGGAAAAACCTGCATGTGTTTGCCGGCAGAAATGGCGAGATTACCATCTGGTACGCACGAATAAGAAAAATGAAAATATTTTTCATAGTAAAGCTTCTGCCTGTTTTTGAATCTGCATCCACTCCTGCTCAACAATGCTCTGCGTGAACGTGTTCATCTCTTTTGAATGACCGCTCCTGTACATGACGACCAACTCAACAAAGTATTTTTTCATCGTAGTTTTTTCCGCAAACTCAAACGGGTGTTTTCTCACCGCTTCGCGCATCAGCCGTCTAATCCTGTTTCGGTGGACAGCCAGTGGAATTTTTTTCTTCGGAACGGAAAACCCGACAACGACTTTTCCCTGCTCACCTGGTTTTTCATGTTTTAGCATGTAACATGCAATATGTGGTCCGGAAAAAAAGACACCGTGATTGATGACTTTGCTGAATGCCTTATACCCGCGTAAGATGTTGGATTTCGGAAGTGTCTGTCGCACTCAAATTATCGCAACCATTTGAACTATGAGATGATCGAACAAGGTGGAGAGTCCGCAAGCCAACGAGCGGCGTTAAGAACGCGGCTCGCTGCTGACGGTAAGTTTATGACGCCCTTTTGCACGACGGCTGGCAAGAACTTTTCTGCCATTTTTGGTTGCCATGCGTGCGCGGAAACCGTGTGTATTTCGTCGTTTACGCTTATGAGGTTGATACGTTCGTTTCATTTCTTCTCCTTGTTAAACAAAAGCGATTAAAAATACGAAAATTGCGGTGGACAAACAAGTTGTATTTTGATATGGTACGCATCTTCTCTAAAAAATTATCTTTTTTCTGCGTTTTGGTTAACAATTAAATTATATTTATTTTTCCATAAAGTTTTTCCTTGACTTCTCCCTGCTTGTTGATATATAATGTATGTAACAAGGGGTGAGTTCTTTGTGTGGATGGGTTGTGGATAACTTTTGTTGTTAAAACTAGCACATGGAAGCATGTGGAAATTGGTCGAAAAACTATTCACATATTGTGTTGATAAGTTTGGGGTTTTGTTCGTTGGCGTCATATCTCATAATGGGTTATCCTTCTTTTTTAATGTGCACAATTCTTTAGATTATTATAAGTGTTTACTTTTTGATTTTAATGGCTGTTTATAATTTTGTGGATAAATTTATTTATCCTGTTGACAAGTTAGTAGAATAATTTATGATCACTTTTGGTAACGCTGTTGCTGCAATTCCCAATCAGGAAACAAAAAGTCTTGAGACGGTGTGGGGAGAAATCCTTTCGCTCATTCAACTCCAAATAAATAATCAAAGTTTTAAGACGTGGTTTGAACCGATAAAACCCGTAAAACTTGACCAAGGCGAGATGACGATTAACGTTCCGAGCCAGTTTTTTTATGAATGGCTCGAAGAGCATTATTACTCACTTATCTCATCATCATTGCAAAAAGTGTTAGGTTCGTCGGCAAAGCTAACGTACGTCGTGTTGCCGATGGATGAGCCTGTTCATTCTGTGGTGGTTTCGCCTGCCGAAATCATTTCTCGAGTAGAACCCACTCATTCAAAAGTTGAATATTCAGAAAATTCTCATGCCTTACCTTACGATCAAACTTTTCTAAATCGACGGTATACATTCAATAACTTCATAAAAGGCGAGAGCAATCAGCTTGCCAGGGCGGCGGCAACGGCTGTTGCAAATAATCCCGGCGGAACATCGTTTAATCCGTTGGTTTTATACGGTGGAACGGGCTTGGGTAAAACACATTTAATGCAGGCGATAGGCAACAACGCGCTGGAAAACGGGAAAGCCAAACGGGTTATCTACGTTTCAAGCGAGAAGTTTACGATTGAATTTATTGATGCAATTCGCGGGGATAAAACCAGCGACTTCTCAAATTTTTACAGAAGTATGGATATTCTGATTGTTGACGATATTCAGTTTTTTTCAGGAAAAGAAAAAACGCAGGACAGTTTTTTCCATACTTTTAATTCCCTTCATCAGCTAGGAAAACAAATTATTTTGTCATCCGACCGACCGCCAAAAGAACTTCAGGGATTAGATGAGCGGCTGATCTCCCGTTTTCAGTGGGGACTCACGGCGGATATTCAGCCGCCGGATCTTGAAACACGAACGGCTATCTTAAGAAAAAAGTGTGATGATGACAGCGTTGTCATCCCGGACCAGGTACTCGATTTCATTGCAGCGAATGTTACATCAAATGTCAGAGAATTAGAGGGATGTTACACCAGTATTCTTTTCAAGGCGTCTCTTGAAGGAAAAGAAATTGATATCGATTTAGCGCGTGATGTGCTGAGAACAATTGTCAACGATGTTCGATCGCCTCTTACGGTTGAAGAAATTCAGCGCATTGTGGCAGAGTTTTTTGATATCCCTAATGATTTGCTGCGTGCTAAGACACGAAAACAGGAAATTGTTATTGCTCGTCAGGTGGCAATGTATATTGCGAAAGATTTAACAAACTGCTCCCTGAAAACTATAGGATTAAATTTTGGTGGAAGGGATCACAGCACTGTTATTCACGCATGTCAAACTGTTGAAGAACAAATTAAAATTGATACCAAATTTCGCTCAACCATTGAACAATTGAAAAAGAAAATTGAAATCCACTCCCGATAATAAAAAGTTTTTTGTGTTTACAAAAATCCCATCCTTCGTGGTGGGATTTTTTATTCTCACGACAGTGTGGATTAATTGTGATGTGGTGTGTGCGGCTCGTTGAAAACTTTTTTATTTCTGTTTTTTAAATTTACATCTCTTGTTTTTGTTTACAACTTTATTCTTATAGACATTTCGTGAACACAAAATTTGTTTCTTTTCCTTTTATTTACATTCAAATTCAAACATTGTCAACATATCCACTCTATTAT
>JAQUOA010000227.1 GCA_028749215.1 Bacteroidota bacterium | reverse complement strand
TTGAGAAAAAAGAGGGGCATACCCTTTTTATTTTTGACGAACCAACGACCGGGTTACATTTCGATGACATTGCAAAATTGCTGCAATGTTTTACTGCGCTGCTTGAAGCGGGAAATTCTCTTCTTGTGATAGAACATAATTTGGATGTGATCAAGTGCGCCGACCATATTATCGACATGGGGCCGGGCGGTGGAGAAAATGGCGGAAGAATTGTTGCCGCAGGATCACCGGAAGAATTGGTGAAACAACCGCATTCTTATACAGGAAATTTCCTCAAAAAGATTTTGTAATATCAAAACCGCTGTGGTCTTTCCTTCGTGAGCGAAACGGGCTATTTTAAAATTAAATACGCCATCGGAATAAGATTCCAGATAGAAACATTCGGGAATGACGTTTCTTCTATATCATCAGGATCATAATGCCCGCGAATGGTACACGGGCTTCAAAAATAGCCCACTGCCTTCTTGAGCGTTCCCTTGTTCAATGACTCATATTTTATTATATTCTACACACGGCATGTGCCATAGTCATTAACCAACGTTATTATCAAATAGCAATATCGGGAGTACATGGAAGAAGAATCTCAGTTCAACATTGATTATTTGGAATTAGCCACCCACCTATGGGCAAAAAGAAAAACTATTGTTAAGCTTTTTTTTATTCTTAACGTCGGTGCGGTAATTGTTTTATTTTTGATACATAATTCTTATGAATCGAGCACCATCATTTTACCGGAAGGAAAGCAAAGCAGTCTGGGCGGATTGTCAGGATTAGCCAGTCTTGCCGGTGTTGATTTAGGTTCAGGTTCCGACTTACAAAAGACGTATCCCGACATTCTCGTCAGCGAATCCATCCTTCGGCAAGTGATCTATGATAAGTACAAAACGCTTGAATTTTCTGATTCAGTGACGTTAGTTCAATATTGGGAAATCAGAGAAAAAGATAAGGTGAAAGAATTTGAAATTGCCTTAAAATCTCTTCGTACTTATTTACAAATTAACACTGATAAAAAGACAGGGATACTGACTGTCAGTATTATCACAAAAGAACCTCAATT
Source organism: Bacteroidota bacterium (assembly GCA_028749215.1). Taxonomy (GTDB): domain Bacteria; phylum Bacteroidota; class Ignavibacteria; order UBA10030; family UBA8401; genus JAQUOA01. The sequence goes on along the minus strand of JAQUOA010000227.1, from coordinate 3,494 downwards.
GTCGGCGGATATTGTCAATAATACCATCAGCCATCTCGATCAATTCCTTCGCACAAGAAATAAAACGAATGCCAAAGAGAGAAAAGAATGGCTTGAACACCGCCTGATTGAAGTGTCAGCGGATCTTTCAAAATCAGAAACGAATTTGAAAGACTTTCGAGAAAAGAACCGGCGCGTCACGGATTCACCTGAATTGCTCCTTCAACAAGAACGGTTCATCAGGGAAGTTCAAATTAACACCACACTTTTTTCCGAGTTAAAAAAACAATTTGAACTCGCAAAACTTGACGAGATTAAAGATATTCCGTTGGTGAATATTCTGGATGAAGCACGCCCGACGGCGCAAAAAATTGCGCCGAAACGGTTACAAAATTTACTTATTATCAATTTCATTTCGTTCGTTGGAATTTTTGGTTACTTCATCATCCTTCACCTTTTTGGTACACGTATCGACGGCATTCGATCCAAAGTGATGGGAATAGTGAAGAGTTAAATTACATTACCGTCTATGTTTTTGGGCCCTTAGCTCAGTTGGTTAGAGCAGCTGACTCATAATCAGCGGGTCGCTGGTTCAAGTCCGGCAGGGCCCACTTTCTTTTGCAATCGTATAAATTTTAATTATCAAATTATTTATAGGGGGAAAGAGTTTGAAAATAGCGATCGTGGGAACGGGGTACGTCGGTTTAGTGACGGGAACATGTTTTGCAGAAACGGGTAATCACGTTATTTGTGTTGACAACAACCAGCAAAAACTTGCCAAGCTTAAAAATAAGGAAGTGACTATCTACGAACCGGGGCTTGAGGTTCTCTTCCAGCGAAACGTTTCGCAGAAACGCCTTGAGTTTACCGATCATCTCTCCTCAGCAATTCTTTCTTCCGAATTTATTTTTCTGTGCCTGCCGACACCGCAAGGCGAAGATGGCTCGGCGGACCTGCAATATATATTGAAAGTTGCCGATGATATAGGAAAAATCTTAGCGAAATCCGCCGGTGACGGAAGTCAAAAGATTATCATCAATAAGAGTACGGTTCCTGTCGGAACTTCAAAGAAAGTGTTTGATGCCATCAAGGCTCACGGAATTAAAAATTTTGATGTTGTCTCCAATCCTGAATTTTTACGCGAAGGATTTGCCGTTGAAGATTTTATGAAACCGGACCGCATTGTGATTGGCGCAAAGACAAAGTATGCTATGGAGAGGATGAAAGCGTTGTACGAACCGTTCGTTCGTCAAGGTAATCCCATTATTGAAATGGATATGGCCAGTGCCGAAGTGACCAAGTATGCGGCGAACTCCTATCTTGCCATGCGTATTACCTACATGAATGAACTGGCAAATTTTTGTTCAAAAGTTGGAGCGGACATTGATCTTATAAGAAAAGGGATGGGTTCTGATACCAGAATCGGAAAACGATTTTTATTTTCCGGCATCGGGTACGGCGGTTCATGTTTTCCCAAAGATGTTAAAGCATTGATCAAGACCTCCGTTGATTCAGGGTATGAAATAAAATTGTTAACGGTTGTCGATCAGGTGAATCAGAAACAAAAAGAAGTGATCGTTTCGAAAATCCTGAAATACTACAACAATAGTATTCAAGGGAAGCATTTTGCCGTATGGGGACTTGCCTTTAAACCGAATACCGACGATATGCGTGAAGCACCGTCCGTCGTTATCATCAACAAATTGCTGGAACACGGAGCGACTGTTACAGCGTACGATCCTGCCGCCAACGAAACGGCGAAATATTTCCTGCATGATACCATTCACTATGTTGAAAATGAATATGATACCCTAAACAATGCCGATGCTCTGCTTGTGTTCACAGAATGGAACGAGTTCCGCAACCCTGATTTTCAGATTATCAAATCGAAATTGAAACAACCGGTCATTTTTGACGGACGAAATATTTTTGATCCCGAAAAGATGAGAGAACTTCACTTCACGTACTTTGGCATTGGAAGGAAACCGGTAGTGCATAGTTGACAGTGAACAGCTGTCAGTTATCAGCTATCAGTTATCAGCTATCAGTTGTCAGCTGTCAGTGAACAGTAAACAATGACCATTGATACAGCGTACACGCTAGGATTAAACTTCTAATGGCACTCTCAGATTTCATAATTCATAATTCATAATTCATAATTATCTTTTAATGAAGACATCAGTTGTTACCGGCGGCGCCGGATTTCTTGGCTCTCACTTATGTGAACGATTGCTTAATGAAGGTCATCGTGTCATTTGTCTCGATAATCTTGTCACAGGGTCAATCGGGAATATTGAACATTTATTTACGAATAAAAATTTTTCATTCATTCAGTATGATGTCACCAATTTTATTCATGTGCCGGGCGATGTTCATTACGTATGGCATTTTGCTTCTCCTGCTAGTCCGATTGATTACCTGAAGCTCCCAATTCAAACGTTGAAAGTCGGATCGCTCGGGACACACAAAGCTCTTGGTTTTACCAAAGCAAAAAATGCGAGATTCCTTATTGCTTCAACGTCGGAATGTTACGGCGACCCGGAAGTTCATCCTCAGGTAGAAGAGTATTGGGGGAATGTTAATCCTGTAGGACCTCGCGGAGTGTATGACGAAGCAAAACGGTTTGCCGAAGCAATGACCATGGCGTACCATCGGTACCACGGCGTACAGACACGCATTGTCAGAATTTTTAATACGTACGGCGAACGAATGCGCATCCATGACGGCAGAGCTATTCCGGCATTTGCTTCGCAAGCATTGCGCGGTGAAGATGTGACCGTGTTCGGCGACGGATCTCAAACGAGAAGCGTCTGTTATGTTTCCGATTTAATCGACGGTATTTACCGCCTGATGATGTCCGACTATGTGATGCCGATGAATATCGGGAATCCGGAAGAACTGACGATGCTTGAACTGGCAAAAGAAATTATCGAGTTGACGAAGAGCAACAGCAAGATCATTTATAAGAATTTACCTGTTGATGACCCGAAGGTGAGACAGCCGGACATTACGAAAGCAAAAAATATTTTGGGATGGGAGCCGAAAGTAAAACGTCAAGAGGGATTGAAACGGACTGTTGAATATTTTAGAAGTGTGATTGGCGGAAAAAGATAAGCATTACACAACGACGCAATGTTGTATCGTACGTGTGAGGGCAAAAATGATGACGATCGAAGAAAAGCAGCAAACGCTAAAAAAGATTTTCTGGGAGTATGACTTTTCCGGAGAAGAGCTTCAAGCTCTTCTACAAGGGAAAATTTCTCGTGCGGGGCATCTCGACAAGGAGGGGCTTTACCTGCGTTTGCTCTCATCGTTGACCTGGTATGTGATACTCGATCTGATAGGAACTAATCATCTGGATGATCTGCTGTCGGACGGTGTTCTCAGCAGGCTTCACTCAAAGGATCTGCAAAAAAAATATGCCATTGCAAAAAGGGTACTATTCCACTAAACTCTATCCACTCCAAGATATCGTGTTAACGGCGGTTGGAGCCTGCAACACAGATTTTTATCTT
>JAQUOA010000226.1 GCA_028749215.1 Bacteroidota bacterium | reverse complement strand
AGTCAACGTCTCTTTCAACTTTTCATGATAAAACATTGAGCTCCATCAAGAATGATTTCCGTTTTCTTGACACCCCTTTCGTATTTAGGTATATTGCTTTCACGAAACTTGTTCTGAATTTTTTCTGTTATACAACCAACGACAATCAGTTCACAATAGGAAATGATACATGGAAGGTAATTTTTCAAATCGCGTTCAAGATGTCATTCGACTCAGCCGTGAAGAAGCTCTGCGGCTCGGTCATGATTACATTGGCACCGAGCATCTGCTCCTCGGCATTATTCGCGAAGGTGAAGGCATTGCGGTAAAGATTCTTCGCAACCTTGGAGGCGATCTTTATAAATTGAAAAAAGCCGTTGAAGACACCGTGCGCACATCCGGCGGTACGCTGACCATCGGAAATATTCCTCTCACCAAACAGGCAGAAAAAGTTTTAAAGATTACGTACCTCGAAGCCAAGCTGTATAAATCCGATGTGATCGGCACGGAGCACTTGCTGCTGTCACTGCTTCGCGATGACGACAACATTGCCGCACAAATCTTGCATCAGTTTGATGTTCACTACGATAAAGTCCGTGCAGAACTTGATAATATCATCAGCGGCAAACCATCAACACCACAGCCCCAGGGCACAGCGCAGGAAAAGAAACCCGAAAAATCAAAAACACCGGTGCTGGACAACTTCGGCCGTGACTTGACAAAACTTGCCGCCGAAGGAAAGCTTGATCCCGTCGTCGGCCGTGAAAAAGAAATTGAACGTGTTGCCCAGGTGCTCTCGCGCAGGAAGAAAAATAATCCGGTGCTGATCGGCGAACCTGGTGTCGGCAAAACAGCCATTGCGGAAGGCCTCGCGCTTCGCATCGTCAATAAAAAAGTTTCCCGCGTGCTGCACGATAAACGCGTTGTCACGCTCGATCTTGCCGCGTTGGTGGCTGGAACAAAATACCGCGGACAGTTTGAAGAGCGTATGAAAGCGGTGATGAACGAGTTAGAAAAAGCGCGTGATGTCATTCTCTTCATCGATGAATTGCACACGATCGTCGGCGCGGGCGGCGCATCAGGTTCACTTGATGCTTCGAATATGTTCAAACCGGCACTTTCGCGCGGTGACTTGCAATGTATCGGCGCAACGACACTTGACGAGTACCGCCAGTACATTGAAAAAGACGGCGCACTTGATCGCCGTTTCCAAAAAATTATGGTCGATCCAACGAGTGTTGATGACACGATTCAAATCCTCATGAACATTAAAGAGAAGTACGAGCAGCACCATGGGGTTCGGTACACCGATAAAGCAATTGAATCGGCGGTAAAATTGAGCGACCGGTACATCACTGACCGCAATCTTCCTGACAAAGCGATTGACGTATTGGATGAAGCAGGAGCACGTGTCCACTTATCGAATATCGTCGTGCCTCAGGAAATTTTAAAGTTGGAAGAAGAAATTGAAAAGATAAAGCTTTCAAAAAATCAGGTAGTAAAGAGCCAGAACTTTGAAGAAGCCGCCCGCCTGCGCGATTTGGAAAAGAAATTGCTGAGCGATCTGGAAATTGCAAAACGCGAGTGGGAATTGAAAGCTCAAACCATGGTATTTGAAGTTGGCGAAGACCACATTTCCGATGTCGTCGCAATGATGACAGGAATTCCTGTGAACAAAATTGCAGAGTCTGAAACTGAAAAATTGTTGAAGATGGATTCTGCATTGAAATCCGTTATCATCGGTCAGGATGAAGCCATTACCAAATTGTCGAAGGCCATACGCCGTGCACGCGCCGGATTGAAAGATCCCCGCCGTCCGATCGGATCATTTATATTCCTCGGACCAACCGGCGTTGGTAAAACAGAGCTGGCAAAAGTACTCGCGCGGTTCCTCTTCGATACCGATGAAGCACTGGTGCGTGTTGATATGAGCGAGTACATGGAGAAATTTTCCGTATCGCGTCTCGTCGGCGCTCCTCCAGGTTATGTCGGTTACGAAGAAGGGGGACAGTTGACGGAAAAAGTCCGCCGAAAACCGTACTCGGTTGTGCTGTTGGACGAAATTGAAAAAGCTCATCCCGATGTCTTCAACATTCTTTTACAAGTATTGGATGACGGACAGTTGACTGACAGTCTCGGACGCAAAGTGGATTTCAAAAATACAATTTTGATTATGACATCCAACATCGGCGCAAGAGATATTAAAGCATCAAAAGGATTCGGCTTTGGTGATGAAACGGTCGGCGATAAGTATAAGCACATGAAAGATACGATCGACGAAGCGGTGAAGCGCGTTTTCAATCCGGAATTCCTGAACCGCATTGATGACACCATTGTGTTCCATCAGCTGGCAAAAGAAGACATTACGAAGATCATCGACATTCAAGTGAAGGAACTTTTCAAGCGGCTAAGCTCGATGAACATTACCATCGAACTCAGCAAGCAGGCAAAAGAGTTCTTAGCGGAAAAAGGGTACGATCAGCTTTTCGGAGCGCGACCGCTGCGGCGTGCGCTTCAGAAGTATGTTGAAGATCCGATTGCTGAAGAAATCTTGAAACATAAATTTCCTGATGGCGCGGTGATCAAGGTGAAGCTGAATAAGAAGAAAGACGAGCTTATTTTCACAACGGGAACCCAGCCTGATGACAGCGGCGAAGCACCGGAAGAATTAAAACAAGAAGATGTAGCGTAGAAGAAATCAATATCATACAAACAAAAAATCCCAATCAAACGATTGGGATTTTTTTATTTTAAATCTTTTTATTAACCGTACGACTCGTATGTGATTTGGTCTTTTGTCAATCCAAGCTCTTTTAAACTCGCTAACGCACTTTCCAAAAATCGCGGCTGGGGCTGCACACCTTTCTCCTTCGCCGCATTCCTATCGTGCACAGAAATTGCCGGACCGCAGACATACACCTGTGCACTGCTCGTATCGGGAATCAACGAACGCAAAAGTTCTGTCGATATTCTTCCTTTCAGGATTGAGGACGTGTACCGAAATGTGTCGCTTTCGCGTGTCAAGGAATGAATCACTCGTAGATGATCAGGATATTTCTTCTCAAGTTCAGCCAGCTCTTCGCGAAAAATGATATCGTCCCACAATTTATTGGCGTAGATAAATGTGTGCCGCAGTTTCGGATAATTTACGAGCGCGTATTTCAGCATCGCATAATTGGGAACACTCCCCGATCCTGCACACACGTGAACAACATGATCGGTTTGCGATTCAATATCATCGGGAAGTGTATACGGTCCTGTAAATCCTGTCACCACCAGACGCATGCCGCGCGATGTTCGCTTGACAAGCATTGGCGACAATAGCGGCGGATATTTTGTCGCACCGGATGTATAGCGTTCTTCCTTTACCGTCACTGCCAAATATTTTTCGTGCGGTGAAGAGCACATGGAGTACGCCCTCGGCGGTTCCTTCTTCCCTTTCAGATCTTCAAGAAATGCCGTGAAGCGTTCGAGCGCTTCAAACTGATGAGGATCAATTGTCAGAAAATGTCCCGGCTTATACTCAAGCCGGTCGTTTCCGGTGAACAGTACCAGCGTTGTGGTATCATGGGCTTCTTCAATAGTATCAGCAACCATCACCTCCAACTCTTTTATGCGTTTCCGTTCTTGCGGTTCTTTGTTCATATCGTTCCTTTCAAAAAAGATTTCAATTACCCCAGCTTATTTTTTTCTCTGTAGAAATTGATCATGTCTGTTCCGATTGGAGTTCCTCCCAATTGACGAATCAATGTCGTGAGTTGTCCGCGATGGTATGTTGAATGATTGACAAGATGATGCAACGACTGCCAAATTTTTTGCGAAACCTGCTCCCCTTTTATATTATAAAAAGTGAAAGTGCGGGAAATTTCATCTTCCCTTGCTGTATCAATATATTTCTGTAATCCAATTTCAACTTCTTTCCACTTTGTTTTCAGGGAGAGATACGTAGGATAATTTTCCTTCTTCATAAACAGACCGCGCTCGGCTCCGTTAAGGCGCTGCAGCCAAATATCTTCTGCTCCGATAAGATGCACAAATGTTCCGTGAATCGTACCGAAGCTGCTCTTGGTATCGACGAATAATTTTTCTTCAGGCAAACTTTCTACCGCCTGCAATGTCTTGGCATTTGCCCAACGGTTGAATTCAAAAAGTGTTTTGAAATCTGCAACATTCATTGTCATTCCTTTTTTCTTTTAAAGAAAGATTATTTATGGTAAAGTTCAATAAAAATAAAAAACCTCGTCAAAACGAGGTCGTAAAATTTAAGCCTTAAAGGTCTGATTATTTTTTATTTTTTAATTCAGCCAGGTGGACTTTAAACCAAAAATCTATATCCGTTTTCTTCTCTCCTGTTTTGAAATCTCCGCGATCTCTTCCCCTTCTTCCTCCGCCATGTTCACCATTTTCATCCATTCCCATCGGCGCACGCTTTCCACTTTCATCCTGCGATCCCTCAAAGGCTGGCTCCGTACTTTCTTTGTTTGGTTGTTTCATTTTTCCCGATACAAGTGTCACGCCAATCTCATTGGATGTCACATTCCATTGAAACGGATTATCGGTATTATCCTTTAATGGAAATT
>JAQUOA010000225.1 GCA_028749215.1 Bacteroidota bacterium | reverse complement strand
GGCCAAGGGACTAAACCTGACGGACTGCAAGTACGCTTAATGCACAGTTTTTAAGGACTAAGCCCCGACAAGTATCGGGGCTTTTTTGTATGACGAAGAATGTTAAAATTATAATCGAATACGACGGAACAGATTTTGTCGGATGGCAGCGGCAACCTAACGGACGAAGTGTGCAGGGTGAAATAGAAGATGCACTTCGGCAGATATTTTCGGAAAAGATAAATGTTGTCGGCTCCGGCAGAACGGACTCTGGGGTGCATGCACGGGGACAAGCTGCAAATTTTTTTATTCCATCTTCTGCTGATGTGAATGATCTTTTGCGATCTCTCAACGGATTAATTTTTGATGACATCGTTATTCATGATGTACAGGTTGTGGAAGAAAAATTTTCAGCCCGCTATAGTGCAAAGGAACGAGAGTACAGATACTTTATCACACAAATGCAAACTGCCCTGGAACGCCGTTATTGCTGGCACGTGGGATATCAGCTTGACATCGCAAAAATGAATGATGCTGCATCAAAATTAATTGGATCGCATGATTTCCAAACATTTTGCAGAGCGGAAGCGGCCACAGAGCATTATTTGAGCAGCGTATTTGATGCTCGTTGGGATGTTGAGTCTACCGGAAAATTATTTTTTACTATTCGCGCAAATCGCTTTTTACACGGAATGGTTCGATTGATTGTCGGGACATTGGTTGATGTAGGGAGAGGATTCACATCCGTTGAAGAGTTTGAAAAGATTTTTCATTCTCACGATGTACGAAACACAGGTCAATCGGCACCGGCGCACGGTTTATTTCTTGAACGTGTGGTTTATTGAATATCAGTCACAAGTACAGTAAATTCATTTATGATACTTCAGGCAATACAAAAATTAATTGAACGGACTGATCTTACCAAGCAGGAAGCGTACGAGTGTGTTATCGAAATAATGTCCGGCAATTCTTCCGAGGTGCTCATTGCTTCGTTTTTGACGGCGATGAGAATGAAGGGCGAAACGATTCCCGAAATTTCCGGCTGTGCATTGGCCATGCGGCACATGGCAACCACGATTTCTCCCAAAAGTAATTCGATTATTGATACGTGCGGAACGGGGGGAGACGGCTTAGGAACCTTTAATATCTCCACCGTTGCGGCTCTTATTGCTGCATCCGCCGGAGCACATGTTGCCAAACATGGCAACCGGGCAATCTCGAGCAAATGCGGTAGTGCTGATGTGTTGAAGGCGTTGGGCGTTAACATCGAAGTCTCAAAAGAGAAATTAGAGCAATCGTTGGATGAAATAGGTATTGCATTTCTTTTTGCACCGATGCTTCACGGCGCCATGAAACATGCAGCTCCTGTTCGCCGCGAATTAGGAATGCGGACGGTATTCAATATTCTTGGACCCTTGACCAATCCGGCGAATGCAAAAAGACAATTGCTCGGTGTCTATCGTCCTGAATTAACCGAAGTAATGGCTCACGTGCTGCTCGATCTGGGGACAGAGCGGGCAATGGTTGTACACGGCATGGGAGGGATGGATGAAATTTCTACGGTGTCTGAAACAAAGATCACGGAAATTAAGAACGGCACACTGTCGACGTACACATTTCACAGCGAATCACTTGGAATTCCAAAAACATTGTTGAATGAATTAATCGGCGGTGATATTGAAACAAACAAAGCTATCATCACTGCAATTCTTGACGGGAAAAAATCTGCACCGCGCCACATTGCAGTTCTCAATGCGGGGGCGGCAATCTTTATTGCCGGAATCGCCGATTCCATTGCCGATGGTGTCCACCATGCAGAAGAAGCTCTTGATTCAGGTTTAACAAAAAAGAAACTTCATCAACTTATCGAGTTTACAAATTAATGGAATATCGAACACTTGGAAGAACAGGTCTGTCTGTTTCTGTTTTGGGATTTGGAGCGCTTGAGATCGGCCGCAACTGGCCTTATTGGCGCGAAGATAAAAACGATTTCTCCCGCCCAGCAGAAAGAGATGCAATTTCGCTTATCCATTCAGCGTTGGATGCCGGAATCAATTTTTTTGATACCGCTCCTGCCTATCAGGACAGCGAAGAAATTCTGGGTAAAGCATTAAAGGGAATCAGAGACGAAGTTTTCATCGGGACAAAGTGCGGCGAATGGTTCGACGGCAAAAATTCCGTGTATGATTATTCATATACCGAAACCAAAAAATTTATTGACAGCAGTTTAAAACTTCTTCAAACAGACTACATTGACCTTCTCCAAATCCACAGTGCCGATGCCGAAATCATACGGCGCGGTGAAACTCTGACCGCCATGAAAGAGGCACAGCAGCATGGGAAAGTGAGATTTCTCGGTTTAAGTACGGAGTTTGAAGACGCGGCAATGCTTGCTATTGAGTCCGGCGACTATGATTCATTGCAAATTAGTTATAATGCGATGAACGGAGATATGGCGAAGCATGTCATCCCCTCAGCAAAAGAAAAAAAGCTTGGTGTGATTATTAAGGACGGAATGGCTCGCGGAAAACTGACGGTGAAATATTCTGATGTGACAACACCGGATGAAAGACGGAAACTTGATCAGCTTAAAATTCTTGCCGATAAGCATGCCATGAGTTTATCGGAACTGGCGGTGCGGTATGTACTTTCTCATCCTGTCGTTTCATCGGTTATAGTCGGGACGAAAAGTAAAAAAAATTTTGCGGCAAATGTAACGGCAGTCAATCATGGTACTCTTCCGTTTGAAATCCTCAACACCATCATGGAAGTCAATTCGTAATGTCTGACCCTCACAAACATACATCGGTCTTTGCATCACTGGTTGAAACATTGCTGCACCGCACTAAGCACAAAAAAGTTTCCGAAGAAGAAGTGAGACAATTGCTGGAAGAAGGTGAACGAAGCGGCGCAATTGATAAAGCTGAACATGAACTGATAAAATCCATTTTCGAATTCACCGATACCACTGTGAAAGAGATTATGGTTCCCCGCACCGATGTGTTTGCCGTTGATATTACCATTCCCCGGGAGAAGCTTATTAGCCTGCTCATCGATCAAGGGTACACGCGTGTTCCGGTCTACCATGACACGATTGATCATATTATTGGAATTATTTATACGAAAGATCTTCTTGGTGTTTTTGAGCATGGCGACCTGATTCTCTTGCAGGATATTCTTCGGCTCCCGTACATGGTTCCGGAATCTAAAAAGATCAGCGTCCTGCTGCGTGAACTGCAAAAAGACAGGCAGCACATGGCAATTGTGATTGATGAATTTGGCGGAACCGAAGGTATCATCACCATTGAAGACATCATTGAAGAAATTGTCGGAGAGATTCGCGACGAGTACGATGAAGAACACAGCGATGCGGAAACTGCGACCGACGGACCAATGTTGGTGTACGGCGGCATCAGTATTAACGATTTTAATGAGCAATTTAAGACGGCAATCCCTGAAGATTCCGATTATGACACCATCAGCGGATTTCTGCATAAACAAACCGGAAAAATTCCCGATCTTCACGAAGAAATTAGATATGAAAATGTTCTCTTTACAGTGATGAAGAAGAACGAGCGCCGGATACGCCAGCTGAAAATAAAAATTACACCGATAGAAAAGAAACCGATACCTGATGAAGAATAAACTTGATGAAATTATTGCATACAAGCTGCAAGAAATTGAAAAGAAAAAAGCAGAACAATCCTTTGAAACAATTATCGAAAAAGCTTTCCACACTCCTGAACCGATAAATTTCGCCGCCGCGTTGTCTGCGGAAGATGGAATAGCATGTATCGCTGAATTTAAGAAAGCTTCACCGTCAAAAGGCATTATTGCCAAAAATATTTCGGTGGAAAAAACTGCACGGGAATATAAGGAGGGGGGCGCGAAAGCCATTTCGGTGCTGACGGATCAAAAATATTTTCATGGAAACATCGATGATGTGCTGGCGGCAAAAAATGCCTCGCATCTTCCAATTCTTCGTAAAGATTTTGTTGTTGATGAGTACCAGATCTATGAATCGAGGATGATCGGGGCCGATGCAATTTTATTGATTGTGGCTTCTCTTTCCGATCAACAACTTCAATCGTACTTGGCGACGGCAAAAGAATTGCTCCTTTCTGTTTTGGTTGAGTGCCATGCGAAAGAAGAAATTGAACGAGCGTTAGGCGCGGGAGCCAACATTATCGGAATCAATAATAGAAATCTTCAAACATTTGATGTGGATATTACTCTGTCATTCAACTTGAAACGTTTTGTCCCTAATAATTGTATTGCCGTCAGCGAAAGCGGCATTTCAAATTTTAATACGGTCGATCGACTTTCGCAGGCGGGTTTTAATGCCATTCTGGTCGGCGAGCATTTAATGGTTCAGCGGGATAAAGTAAAAGCGATAAAAGAATTGGTCGGGAAAACAACGGTGCATCGTGACTAAGAATTTCATTAAAATATGCGGCATTACAAACTACGACGATGCGGCAGCTTCCCTCGATGCAGGAGCTAATGCCATCGGATTTAATTTTTATTTGAAGAGTAAAAGGTATATTCAGCCGGTAGAAGCAAAAAATATTGCGGACAAACTGCGCGGTAAAATTTCTTTTGTCGGAGTGTTCGTACG
>JAQUOA010000224.1 GCA_028749215.1 Bacteroidota bacterium | reverse complement strand
CAAAGCAATGTTGCCATGAGCACGCAGGTGAAATTTTTACAGTCGATCCGGCCACCTGTGAAACCAATAAGAATTTTGTGCGGTAAGTAATAAATACAATAAGTTAGAGGTGTATTTTCAGGTGAAATTATACGACTGATCGGTGAAATTAATAATGTGTTAAAAAATAAAAAAGATCAACTTTTCAGAGATATTGCGCTCTGAAATGGCAAGATGCAAACGTTTAATCATTCGTTGTCACTTGTGTATATGGATGTCGATAATTTCAAAACCGTTAATGACCAATTTGGTCATTAAGCCGGTGATGAATTATTAAAACTTGTGGCCAAGACGCTAACAGAAAATTTCAGATCGGTTGATACGATCGCCCGCTTAGGTGGTGACGAATTCGTCATTTTAATGCCGGAAACAGAATCCGCGGAAGTGGAAGACAAAATCAGGATGGTGCAGAAAAACTTATTGGAGAAGATGAATTTGAAAAATCTGTGAAACTGCGGAAGAAATATTTTCTCAAGCATATTTAAAAACAAAGGAGTTGCTTTAATGATTAAAAACAAAGGAGCTTATGTTGCCTGTATTATCATATTTAGTCTGATCTTTGCTGTTTCTTTATTTGGTTGCGCTCAAAAAACTCAAAATTTAGTTATTCAAAAACCAGTGACTTTTGCACGAACGCAAAATGTGACCGTTCAAAAACCAGTGGTTATTGATAGAACTGAGTTTACGAAACAAACAGTGAAAAAAGAAATTAAAATAACAAAAGTGGATCGTGAAGAAGATGATTACAATGAAGAAAATACTGTTTTAGATTCTGAATCAAACAGCGAATTGTCAAAGGAAAGTCAAGTAAGCGAAGGGAAACGGGAAATAATGCAAAATGCATTGGAACTACTGGAAGAAGCCGATAAACTTTGGAAAAATGATGATATGGAAGAAACATTAGACACCTTGGATGAAACTTATTCTTTAATCCTTGATGCCAATGGTGATCCGATTATTGTTCAGGAAAAAGATAATTTGCGTCTTTTAATTGCCCAACGCATTTTAGCTGTTTATTCATCCAAGAGAACTGTTCTTAATGGTAAGAATAGTGAAATACCATTAACAATGAATGCTGATGTGGAAAAAGAAATCAGATCCTTTCAAGGTGTAGAACGCGATAGCTTTATTGCCGCATATCAGCGTTCCGGTATGTACAGTTCTGCTATATTAAAAGAATTGAAAAAAGCAGGAATTCCAGAAGAGTTTTTCTGGCTTCCTCTCATAGAGAGCTTGTTCAAAATAAACGCTTATTCGAGCGCGCGAGCGCTTGGTCTATGGCAATTTATTCCATCAACCGGCTATAAATTCGGTCTGATTCGCAATGCATGGATTGATGAGCGTATGGATGTGCAAAAATCTACTCGGGCGGCGATTGCTTATTTAAAAGAATTGCATAACATGTTCGGTGATTGGCTTACAGTCTTGGCTGCTTATAATTGCGGAGAAGGAAGGGTTCTCAGAGTCATATCCAGGCAACACATAAATTACTTAGATAGTTTCTGGGATCTATACAGACAATTGCCGAATGAGACGGCTCGCTATGTTCCCAGGTTTCTGGCCATATTGCATATCATCAAGGATCCGCAAAAATATGGTTTCGATCTGAGCGATCCGGAAGAACCGATTAGCACGGAAACGGTGAAAGTCAATAAAATAATGAAACTTAAAGATATTGCAGATAAAATCGGAGCATCGGATGAGACAATGGCTTTGCTGAATCCGGAATTGAAATATAAGATGACTCCTGATCACGAATATGACTTAAGGATTCCTGAGCAATCTTTGGAAAAATTCAAGCTGGTCTATAATGACATTCCCGAAAGCCAGAAGCCTCGCCTTGTCTCTGCCCGGAAGGTCTTCATAAAACATCGCGTGAGAAGGGGAGAAACTCTTTCTTCAATTGCCAGAAAATACCATGTTTCTATTTCAACTATAAAATTTTATAATAAATTAAGATCTAATAAGCTGATTAAGGGAAGAAGGCTTACAATTCCCACAAGTAAACGGGGTTATGCAAGAGTAAATATTAAGCGAAAAAGTGTATCATCTCCAGGCAGGTACAAGGTTAGAAAAGGTGATACTCTTTCAATCATTGCCAGTCGTTATGGAATGACTCTCAATAAAATCAGAAAATTGAACGACTTAAAAACCAACAAGATATATGTAGGGCAGCGATTGAAAGTAATAAAAAAACGATAAGAAAATAAAAGACAGGCAACTCGCCGATTGAGTTGTCAATAAAAGAGTTGTATTCATTGATTTTTAGGCGATTGTCTCAATGTTTGAAGATCGACGCAAGACGGAAGTTTATTGCCTCGATGATTTCGTTGCACCTGGTCGCGGTGTTAGCATTTGCGGTGGTGTTTGTGTTTGGTTTTCCGGGATACGCGCATGCTTACACAAACAAAGAAAAGGTGACATTTCAACGTACCATCATCGATAGACAAAACCAACTGAATCCCAACTTCAGAAAGATCCCGAGAAAAACGACCCAATACATCATCGTTCACACCTCAGAGGGGGGCTTAAAATCTACGCTACGCGTTGTTTCCAAAGGTAAAAAAAGGGTAAAAGGCCGATTTCGAACCAGAGGCGGTCACGCCCATTACGTTATTGCCAGGGATGGACGAACGTATCGAATTATGAATAAACGGTATGTAGCTGATCACGCAGGTCTGAGCATGTGGAATGGACAGACTGACATTAGTAAAATATCTGTCGGCATTGAGTTGGCCGGATATCATTATACGCCTATTACAAAAAATCAATACCGCTCCATCGGACTTCTAATTGAGATTCTTCAACGTGCTTATAATCTCGACGATCGAGCAGTTTTGACGCACAGCCAGGTGGCATATGGAACGTCCAATTACTGGTTTAAGAAACCGCACCGAGGCCGCAAACAATGTGCAAAAAACTTTGCTCGCAACAAAGCAGGACTTGCCTCAAGTTGGCAGTTTGATCCTGATGTAAGAGCCGGACGCCTTCAGGCAGATCCCAACCTTGCTTCTATATTTTATGCTCAACGCCCTCCTTCACCTGAACGGTTGGATACGAATGTGATTACGAGCACAAACACCGCTTGGAACATAGCAGGCGATGAATATGATTCATCGACCACTATGTACCAGTTGCCAAACGGGGAATGCATCCCCGGCGACGAGATTGAAAAATCGGTGGGTTGGGATCGTATACCTGGAAACACGATCGTCTTTTTAAACAGGGAAAGCGAAGACGAGACTGGATGCGATCAAAATCAGGTCAAGATCATTACCAACGGTTCCACTGCATGGGATTTTGCGGGGGTCCATTACAATAAAAGTTCAACATTCTACTTTTTCCCCGGAGGCCGGTTAAAGAATGGAAGAGACATATCCGATTGGGATGGATTGCCGACCGGAACAAAGATGATTATTGGTTATCGTGGACCGTACAAGATAACGAGCTATCGCCATCTTTCAAAAATCGCCGGTGAAAGATATAATCAAAAAAACATGCTCTATTACTTTCCAAACAAGAAAATCATTTCAGGCGACGCAATAAAAGACTTCCGGCGATTGCCCAGAGGCGTTTTAGTTTTTGTTCCGGCCAGCCGTGAGGATTCAGAAAAATGATGAAAACTTTATTGCCCAGCGCTTTGACCGTTGTTTGAAATATCTCTTAGAAGAGAAAGACAAAAATAAATTTTGATAAGGTCAATTATTCAGGGCGGATTTGAAAATGTTTCTTGGAAAAGTTGAACAAGAGAAAATTTAATCTTGAAAATCATTAATGGAATGTAAAGCTAAAGAAGCATGGGATTCACCCGTCAAGTCTTACATGGAAGAATAACGGCAAGGAAGCCGCAATATAATGAAGAAAAAAATGTTTTTATTCATTCTTATTATTTTCATTACAATATCATTTATGTCCTTAATCGGATGTAATAATCAAAACCCAACAAAAGCACAATCATCAGTTACGGAGAAAAGTTCATCCGATTGGGTCAAATATAGGGTTGAAGATAATGGAACTGTTCATTCATATAAGAAAGGTAAGATTGAAAAAAATAGGAGGCATATTATCGGTAACCTACTATGATATGAATCGTAAAATATTAGATTCTTGGGACTTAGATGCAATAAAATGGAAGTATATAAATCCCGATACAACGAGGGATATCATTCAAAAAGGAGTCTGTAAATAAACGACTGACTACGTGAGAAGAGCTCTTTCAATCCCATGATATGCTATATAATTAACGCATTATGTTTTATTGATTTTTATATTTCTGACTTTTTCGACAACCGATTCAAGCAAATCAGAAGCCTTTTGAATATGATCAACCATAGCTTCTTTGAGATCCTTTTTTAAATTCCTAACAGCTTGTTGTTGTCTTTTTGTCATAGATTCATCGGGTTTGTAAAAAATGTCGTGTTCGATTTCAGCCCAGGCGTGATACAAAGCAGAGGTTAATTGTATTTCGCATTGCAAACCCTTATATTTCTTATATTCACCAAGCATTAATCTTTTGGAGCCGAACATCGCTATGACATGAGTTGAAAGGTACCCCATCTCCT
>JAQUOA010000223.1 GCA_028749215.1 Bacteroidota bacterium | reverse complement strand
ACGAAAAAAAGTGGAAGATAGAGATGTATCATAAGATGATCTCCATTGCCAACGACGGAATCCGCTGCGCGCCTGAGAAGGGAGAATGTTACTTTATGCGCGGGCTTGCCAATGCGCGCCTTGCCACAACAAAAGGTGTGCTGTCACAGCTTTTTTCCGCAAAGGGAATTGAGGAGGATTGGCTTGTTGCGGTGAACCGCCAATCAGATTACGTTACGCAGCATGGAGAAAATCTTCAGGCATCGGCCAATATTGCGCTTGGCGTCTACTACCGTCTCTGCCCTACCTTCTTTCTGCTGAAGTGGACATTCGGCATCAGCGGTGATCTTAATAAAGCGGTGGCTTACTGCAAGCGCGCGTACGAACTTGATTCAACGCGGATTGAGATTGTGAAGGAATACGGCGTTGCGCTGATTACGCGGGGATTGGATACGAAGAACGACAACGATATTGCCGCGGGAAAAGAACTGCTCCAAAAAGTTTTCACGCTTCCTATTCGTTTAAACACGGACAAGATCGACATTGAGCACAGCAAAACACTTCTCAATGATATTTCTCTCTGCCCCGGCTACTCGCGCGACGAACAGCAGGAAGTTTCGGAAGAGGCGTATAAGAAAGAGCAGAAGTAAATATTTTGTGAGGATACACCAAGATAAGAAATAGATTTGAATGCAACTGAAATATTCTCCATTTTTATACTTGTAAGTTGAATACATTGCTTGTAGCTTCTTGAAAACATATTTAGGCTTATTATGAAAGTTGATGACATCATTTCCTACTATGAACTTGTGCATGAAGAAAAAGCGGCGCTTCAAAAAGGAATGAATTACAATTCTGGTAAACACTATTCTGTTTTTCTCATGTCGATAAGAAAAGGCGCACCATACTCAGATGAAGTTGATAAGAAAACAGGGAATTTAATTTACGAAGGGCATGATGCATCAAAAAAATATTCGCGGGATCCAAAGGCCGTTGATCAACCATTAACTACTCCAAATGGAACGTGGACTGAGAATGGAAAATTTTATCGTGCGGCTACGGATTACAAAAGTGGATTGAGAAAGGATGCTGAATTAATAAAGGTTTATGAAAAAATTCGAGATGGGGTTTGGTGTTACAAAGGATATTTCAATTTGGTTGACGCTAAAACAAAATCCGATGGGAAACGAAAACTATTCAAATTTTTTCTTCAACCTGTTGAGAAACCATTTCTTCGAAAAGCAAAAATTATTGAACTACCGCATACAAGATTAATACCTACACACGTAAAAGTGGAAGTGTGGAAAAGAGATAAAGGAAGATGCGTGCAATGCGGCTCCACAAAAAATCTTCACTATGATCATGACATTCCATTCTCACGAGGCGGAAGTAGTATTACTGCCGAGAATGTAAGATTACTTTGCGCAAAGCATAACTTAGAAAAGTCTGACAAGATAATGAGCATTATTCCATACTTATCGGTTGGCATTGCAGCAGCATCTCAATCTGGTAAGCTATAATTATTTTTTGATCCGTTCTACCACAGCAATCTCAGTTACATCATAATCTTGAAAAATGCTTTCCAGTAGCTCTTTCGTAAAATCACTCTGACCTAAAAGTATTTGCGAAAAGATTTCTATTCTATCATCTGCTGTTAGTGTTTGCAATTTATCATCATCTCTAAAAAACTCCATAAAATCTTCTCGAGTCATATTTGAAGCATTCTTCACTAAACAACACTCTGTCCAACCAATTCCTTCATTTACTCCTTTTAAAAATGCTTTTGCTTCATTCTTTTCCTCAAACGAAAACGACTTAAGATTTATTTCCTTTTCTGACGCTGTTAATTCCTCTCCCAATTGATATTTGGCAATTTCACTCTTCCCAAAAAGAATCTGAATTTCATATGGCATGAAAGCACCCCATCGTTTTTCCAAATATCAACTAACAGAATTTCAAAGTCCACGGACTTTACGTCTCATTTTTTGAAGCAGAAATTTCAGAGGTGAAATGAATTGGATGTGGTGAGGTATTTATTGGGTTGCTCAACGCGCAGCCAGATTCCGTTTAGAAACATAACGGAATGACGCACAACCGGATTCTTCTCCGCCTTCGGCGGATTAGAATAACAGCGACTCTTGTTTGTTTTTTTTAAAAGTTCTTCGCGTCTTCGTGTCTTTGCGGTAAAAAAAATTTATATTTTCTACCGCTCTTCCAGCACACGCAGTTCGGCATCAGCCTGGCGAAGCCGCAGGGCAATAGCGTGTGCAAGGCGGGCAAACACCTGCACGCCGAACGCGGGGTTGGATCTGGACTGCTCATTGAATCGGGCGCGCGAAAGGACGTAAAGGTCGGTGGGAACTTTCGCCTCCACATCGGCAGAACGTTTTCCTTTGTCAAGAAAAGCAAGCTCGCCGAAGAAATCCCCCGAGCCGATGGTGGCAAGGTGATGGCGTTTTCCGCGCTCGAGCGGAAGCAGTACCCGCACGCTGCCGCGCCGCACCAGAAAAATTTCATCCGCAACATCGCCGTGCGAAAAGATTTTCTCTCCCTCTGCAAACGACCGTTCGCTCATACAGTTCGTCAGCTCTTTCATCGTCGGCTCGTCGAATTCGCGGAACAGGTCGAAGTCTTTCGCCTCAAGCAGTCTTTCTTCCGCTTCTTTCCGCACGCCGGCATGTTCAAGGATGCGTTCTTCCATCCATTCAAGCGCGCCGTCCAGCGTTTCGGAGATCATCACTCCCGCCTGTGTGTTGACGACGCCGAGCTGCGCCAGGTAATGTTCAAAATTTCGTTCATCCAGCAGGCCCGACGGCATGCCGCTGAAGATCAGCTGTCCGCCCCGCTCTGCTAATTGCTCGTGCATCTGTTCGAACAGATGCGCCGCCGTATAATCCATGGACTGCACGCGGCGCATGTCCATCAGAACGTACCGTTTCGTCCGCAGGTCGGGACCGAGCTGCGTGAAGAGCTGATCGGTGGTGCCGAAGAATAAATTTCCCTGCAGTTCGCAGAAGACTCCCTGCTCTCCCTGTTCGTCAAGAATTTTTCTCTCCGGTTCGCGTCGCTGAGTCTTGGACGATATCTGATTCAGGTACAATTTTCTGCGGATGACCGAACCGCGGATCTGATCGCGGATGAAGAGCAAAATTGCCAGCGCAACACCGACACCCGATGCGGCAATCAAATCGACGGTGATTGAAACGAGAATGACGCCTGCCATGACCGCAAAATCCAATCGCGCTTCAGGATAACGGAGCAGCCGGAACATACTCTTGTCGAACATCCGCCACGCAACGACGAGCAGAATTCCTGCCAGCGCGCTGATGGGTACCCACGCGATAAGATTGCTCAACAGCAAAATAGCGAGGAGAACGAAAATCCCTTCGATGAATCCCGAGCGGGGCGTGCGCCCGCCGCTGGTGATGTTCACGAGTGTCGGCCCCATTGTTCCGGCACCGGGCATTCCGCCCGCAACAAACGATGCAAGATTTCCGATTCCCTGTCCGATCAACTCTCGGTCCGAATTGTGGCGGCTGCGCGTGAGTGCATCGAGCCCCACACATGACTTCAGCGTATCGATGGAAAGCAGGACGGAAAGTGTGAGAGCAGGTACGATAATAATTTGAATCGATTTAATGTCAATCGAAAGCAATGATGTAATTCTTGCGCCTGCCGTGCCGAAGAAAGAACCGGAAGCCTGTATCGGTCCGATGACGAGCGGGTTGCCGGTAAGCGTGAGGAGCATCGGCGAAAAAATTGCGAGAAGAAAATAAAAACCGATTCCTCCGAGAAGTCCCACAATGGCGGCAGGAATTTTTTTTGTGATACGCGGAGCAAGCGCCATGAGGAAAATAGTTACGACACCGACAGCAAGTCCTTCCCATTTCCACAGTTGCAAAGTGGTTAATCCCTGGTAGAGAGAAATCTCTTTTGAAAACCCGAACAGTTTCGGAATCTGCCCGAGTGCAATGAGAACGCCGACGCCTGAGAGATATCCGCTCACCACGGGATACGGAATGAATTTTATCAACCGCCCGCCGCCGATCATGCCGTACAGAATTTGAAATCCGGCAGAGAGCAATGCGGTGACTGCAAGGAGAGCAAAAATTTTTTCCGGAGTGAGAGCCGCTCCTGCTTTTCCTGCAAGCAATCCTGCAATCAATGCCGAAAGCACGGCGGCCGACGGCGCGCACGGCGCAGAAATGAGTCCGCCTGTTCTGCCGAACAACGGTGCGATCAAACCGAGTGCCGCCGCGCCAAGCATTCCTGCCAATGCGCCTGCGCCGGAATATTCAGCACCCATTGCCGAGTACGTAAGCACACCGAATGCGATCGACGAAGGAAGTGCAACGAGCATCGCCGCCAGTCCTCCCCAGATGTCGCCTGTCAGTGATGAAGATTGTTTGACGGATGGAGTGTGAGTGCTCATAGAGATTATAAAGGAAGGATTTTTTGTTACGCGATACGTTTAGGAATAGATTGGTTTCAATTCAACGTCATGCCGAATCACGAAGTGATCCCTTGTATATTAGAAATAGTTATATAATTTATGAAACAACCAACTGAAATCAACAAGCCTGAGGGATCCCTAGACAATCAAATGTCGTCCCGAAGATAAGG
>JAQUOA010000222.1 GCA_028749215.1 Bacteroidota bacterium | reverse complement strand
GAACTTCAGCCGACGGAAGGATTCATTGAACTCGGCGACAGAACAGAGATCAATTACATCGACCAGTCGCGCATTGCATTGAATGACGAGAATACGGTATTAAAAGAGATCGGCGAGGGTAACGATTGGATCATGTTCGGCGAAAATAAAACAACCGTCTGGACATACCTGCGCCGGTTTTTGTTCGCCGATGACCGCATCAACACCAAAGTTGAAAAACTTTCCGGCGGTGAACGAAGCAGGCTATTGCTGGCAAAAATTTTAAAGAACGGCGGAAATTTCCTGATCCTCGATGAACCGACCAACGATCTCGACCTTCCGACGCTTCGCGTTTTGGAAGAAGCGCTTGTTGATTTTGACGGGTGTGTCATTGCCGTCAGCCACGACAGATATTTTTTGAACCGTGTTTGCAATGGTATTCTCGCATTTGAGGGAGACGGCAAAGTCCACTTCAGCGAAGGAAACTACGACTACTATTTGGAAAAACGAAAAGCACGTCTTGCCGATGAAGCGAAAATAGAAAAAGAGAAAAAGGCAGAAGCATCGTCGAAACCTGAGCCGAAAAAACTGAAATGGAAAGAAGCGAAAGAACTTGAAACAATTGAAGCCGATATTCTGAAAGCTGAAGAAGAAGTCCATCGTATCGAATCTCTCCTTGCCGCCGACGATTTTTATCAGAAGCACGGAGAGAAACTTGAACAATTCATCAAAGAATTGAACGCTGGAAAAGAAAAAGTTGAGCAATTGTATGCGCGGTGGAATGAGTTGGAATCGCTAAAGTAAAAAATAACCACCTGAACAAAGAGAGCTGCGCGTCTTGTTTCAAAAATAATTTAGAACAATAAATATTTTTTTCTTGCCATTGAAGAATCTTTTCAGTAGAATTTATCAACCACTTATAACATTAAGGAAAATTGACTTTCATTCCGCATTGATACTATTCCCCACTCACTAATCTGGAGTCGATCATGAAACGATCAATGCTTATTGCTCTTCTTGCTATTTGTCAGTTCAGTATTCCTTTTGATGCTTTTTCCCAAGCCTGGACCACCGCGGTACCATTTCTTCTCATTTCCCCTTCAGTTGAATCAAATGGTATGGGTGGGGTCATGCTCTCCGTGACACCGACAAGTCCTTCAGCAATGATTTTTAATCCGGCACAATTAGGAATGATGAGCCAGACCCATACATTCAGTACCGATTTTTATTCAGACGTAACGCTTTGGCTTCCGCACTTTCATCTCTCTGACCTTTGGATTAACAGCTATTCATTTATGTATGGCTTGAAATTAGATAGTTCTCTTCATAACAATATGAGTGTTGGCATAGGATATTCCCGAGTGCTTTTAAATCTTGGAGAATTTATAGCCACAACCGAAAATGGCGGGCAAATCCTAGGCTCTTTTCATGGCCAAGAAACTTCAGATAATTATTCCCTTGGCTTTGCTATGGATGTTGGCGTGCGTTTAGGATTTGGAACAACCATCAAAAAGATAAACTCTGATTTAGGAATGATCGGACTAGGCACGCATGCAGGACCTTTAAATGCAGATGTTACAGCATTTGATCTCGGCATAATCGCAAAGGCACCATTGATTGATCTTCTCTTTAAAGAAGAGGCAGAACAATTTATAAATTTCATTCCTACTTTCGATTTTTCTCTGGCGTATGCAATTAATAATATCGGCGGTAATGTTAGTTATGGGGATGCTGCACAATCAGACCCACTGCCTCGAAATGCAAGACTCGGTTGGTCAATCGAAGCAGGCATCAAATACGATTTCAATGCACAAAGCTATACTCTTCTTACATTAACATTCGCACGCGAAGCCGAAAATATTCTTGCAACGCGAACACCAAACGGTGGAATTGGTGACTATAAAGGACCTATAGGTGATATCGACATATACCAAAATTTAATTTTAAGCAAGCAAAAAGGGTATGTTGAAGTCCGAAAGGGATTTGCTATTGGCTTCCTGGAAACATTCACATACCGACAAGGTTCATATAACGGAGATGGAAACTTAAATTATACAACAGAGGGATATTCACTAAGCTCTCGTGGAATTGTCAAACTTATTGCATCTACTTTAAAAGAAGAAAATGGATTTGATTTACGAAAATATTTTCTAGAACATTTCGAAATTCGGTTCAGTCAAAGCGAATACAGCAATCACGATCTTCTTGGCGGAACAAAATTTAATAACATCATCTTTTCGTTTTATCAATAAAAACATTTCAAACCTTGTCAAGATGTGAATCTTGACAAGGTTTTTTTCCTTTCATTTCCCCCAATCATTGCGTAATTTCTTCCATCAAATTTTTCATTTTCATATTTTATATTTTCAATTGAATTATGGCCTTATCAATCGGAATTGTCGGTGCGGGAACCATGGGCGCAGGTATTGCGCATGTCGCCGCATTGCATAAAATTAACGTGTCACTGTACGATATCAATGAAGAAGTGATCCGCCGCAGTGTTGAGAGAATCAATTTTGAAATGAAGCGGGGCGTAGATAAAAGCAAGATCAGTGAAGAGGATATGAAGCAGGCGATGAACCGTATTAAGAAACGGACAAACATCAACGATCTCGATACATGCGACATCATCATCGAAGCGGTGCTGGAAGATATCCGCGTGAAGAAAGATCTCTTTAAAAAACTCGACCAGGTTGCTCATCACACAACAATACTTGCAACAAATACTTCGTCCCTTTCCGTTACATCCATCGCGTCAGCAACTAAAAAACCTGAACGTGTCATTGGGATGCATTTTTTCAATCCCGTGCATCTTATGAAATTGGTAGAGGTCGTCAAAGGCACGTTAACATCCGACGAAACCGTCAAAAGGACAACCGAAATTGCACATCAAATAGGGAAGAAAACGGTGCAGACGAAAGACACTCCGGGATTCATCGTGAACCGCGTAGCTCGCCCGTTCTACGGCGAAGCGTTGAAATTATTGAGTGAAGGCGTTGCATCGGTGCAGGAGATTGACCATATCGTAAAAAACAGTGGCGGATTTAAAATGGGGCCGTTCGAATTGATGGATTTGATCGGCAACGATGTGAATTTATCTGTTACCGAATCGGTGTACGAACAGATGTACCACGATCCGCGCTTCCGCCCAAGTCCACTACAAAAGCAGATGGTTGAAGCAGGCCTGTTCGGAAAGAAATCAAAAAAAGGATTTTATAATTACGAAGAGTTATGAGCAAACAAGTAAAAAGTAATAAGTTAAAAGTAGTAAGTAAAAAAGACACTGTTCACCATAACCATCCCGAAGGCGGAAAACATTTAGTTTGTTTGCTTGGCGATGAACAGTTGGTAAAAGAATATTCAACGACATTTCAATCGGCAGGCATCGCGGTTCTAGAATTAAAAAGTCTCGCATCATTAAAAACTTCCGCAAAAAAGATTTTAATGGGATTTGAGCTGTCTCTCGAATCAACGGAACTTAAACTCACAAACCTGAAAGCTCTGGATGAATCTCTGCCGGCTCAGATTCCGATCGTTTCAAATGCTGTAACATCGACTGTGCTTACACAAGCGCAAAGCATCGGCCATAAAGAACGATTGATCGGCATTGCGGCATTCCCGACCTTGTTGGAAAACAAACTTGTGGAATTGACTCCTTCGCTCTATACTTCTGCAGAAATTGCAGAGTACGTGAAATTGTTTTTTACAGGATTAAAGAAAGAAATTGCCGTTGTGGAAGACAGTGTCGGCATGGTGATGCCGAGAATTCTTTGCCAAATCATCAACGAAGCACTCTTCACGGTTCAAAACGATGTTGCCAATCCCAAAGATATCGACACCGCAATGAAATTCGGGACAAATTATCCTCACGGACCGATTGAGTGGGGAGAAAAAATTGGATTTAAAAATATCGTCACCGTGCTTGATGCATTATATAAGAATCACGGCGAAGAACGATACAGCGTTGCGCCGCTATTGCGTCAAATGGCAATAGCCGGAACATTTTGGCACAAAGAGAAATGAGAAAGCTAAAAAGAGCCATCAGCTTAATTAAAAAACAACGTCATGCCGAACTTGTTTCGGCATCTAAAAATATTAAAGATGCTGACATTCGTCAGCATGACGAGGTTGTTAAATTTTAGATTAAGTTACCACCAAAAACCCTTCTCACAAATCCCTTGGAGGCAGTTATGAATATTACATCATCTGCGTTTCAGGAAGGCAAAACAATCCCCACGAAGTACACCTACCAAGATATTGTCGGCGGAAAAAATATTTCACTCCCGTTCACATGGAGCGCGGTTCCAGGAAACACAAAATCGCTCGCTCTTTCCATCGTTGATCCCCACCCTGTCGCAAAAAATTGGGTGCACTGGTTTGTCATCAACATCCCAAAAGATGTAACAGGGCTTGCGGCAGATGCATCACAAAAAGCAATGCCGAAAGGTTCAAAAGAATTGCTCAACACATACGGCACGCTCGGCTACGGCGGGCCTGAACCGCCAAAAGGTTCCGGTGCACATCCGTACGTTGCAACATTATTCGCTTTGAATGTAGAGAGACTTGAACTCCCCGAGAAGACGTCTCTCGCAGAATTCAACAAAGCACTAGAAGGAAAAGTAAT
>JAQUOA010000036.1 GCA_028749215.1 Bacteroidota bacterium | reverse complement strand
TAACAGTTTTTCACAAATATCACTTTCTTTCCAAGAAAGAAAGTAGAACCCTACAATAGAACTAATCTTCCTTTCTCTGTAACCAAAGAAAGTTTCTCGAAATCGTTACGCTCGATTCGCGCACCGCCAACGATTTCGGGCGAACGCACTTTTTTAATTAGTATAGAAGTTATCACAACGATAGTTTTCTTGGTTTTTCGCTATGATCAGAACGACAACAGCACGGAAAGTGCTGTGCCTGCACATGGGTGACCATTCATAACGACTGTCGTTTAACGTATAACAACGGTACCTGCTCTTATCCCGAAATTAATTATTTTTTCTTGTCGGGAAGCCCTTTGCCTTCGGTGAGGAATTTGAACAAACTTTCCTTTATAAATTGGTCCCAGCCTTGTACACAGCCATCGTAACATTCAATGCCGGGAACTAATCCGATGTGTGTAAATTTGACGTGTGTAGAATTATTTGAAGTTGAAATGTCAAAACTTATCTTCGTCCCTTTCCACTCCTTGTTGTCTTTAATCCAGGTAAGATCGCAATCGGTAACCAGCCACACTATTTTTTTCCCCTTCACAAGCTCAACTATTTTGATGACAAAGGAATCTCCAAAATTGAAACGAATCTTGAATGTATCATTCACTTTTTTGGAATCCCCTTTTATATTTTCCGACCACCATTCTGAAACACGATTAATACGATCAAAAGCTTCTTGAGCGGTGACGGGAGCTGTGATACTGCACATATAATTTTGTTTTTGCATCTTCGCTTCCTTTAAATTGTCCTGAAGGTTCTTACACATTATTCGTACCGGAGAACATATCGGCATGATACTCGGCCGGTAACCGGATGAGGGATGTTAATTCCAGTTATCTATTTTCAGATCATACGGTGAAGGCTTCCCTTTTCCTGTTTCTACATACTCGCGAAGGCTTAAAAGAAATACGGCCCACTTCATACTGCAGTGAGATGTAAACTCAACTGCCTCGCGCCAGTTTCTGTGTCGAAAGAGGAGAATGGTCTGACCGTCCTGCTGCGATAGTTCAAAGGTGATGTCAGTTCCAATCCATTCAGCAGGCCCGTCTATGCAGCGCCATCGAACATCTTTTTGAGCGTTGAGCTCCTGCACTTCCATCACCATTTTACCTTTAAGTTCACCTGTCGGAGATCGGAAGCTGAATTCGATCTTTCCTCCGATCTTGCCGTCACCGGTAACTTCCTCGGTCCACCAATGGGCAAGACCCTCCAACGTTGTTAACGCTTTATAGACTTGAGCTGCAGGGGACTTAATCCCAATACGATGAATAATGTCGACCATAGTAACCTCCTGTAAATTAGTGAGAATGAATGATAACTTGGTTGCTTGCATTTTGCAAGTAAATGCTGTACCTTGAATATACTATTATCACTTGCAAAATGCAAGTGATTTTTTTACTCTAGATTGAGCATATGAAAAATGGAAAGAATAAACTTCGATCACACTGTCCTGTTAACTACGGCCTTGAGGCTTTTGGTGACCGTTGGGCATTGCTGATTCTTCGAGACATTGTTTTTCGCGGAAAGCGGACGTACGGAGAGTTCCTCAAATCGGAAGAAGGTTTTGCTACCAACATTCTGGCATCACGTATAGACCACCTTATTGCGGCAGGCATTCTTCAGCGTGAAGGGCATGAAACAGACGGGAGGAAAGACACTTTTTCCCTTACTGAAAAGGGATTAGATCTTATTCCATTGATTTTTGAAATGGTATTGTGGAGTGCGAAGTACGACAGTCGATCGGAGGCAAAGCGTATCATTCGTCTGGTCGAACTCATCAAAAAAGATAACCGCAAAATTAGTCAGAAAGTAATGGAGCAGGTAAAGCGGGGCGAAGGAATTGTGGCAGAATATTTGTCGTGACGTTAAAGAGATGGCCGATTGGCAAAGTGATGAACAAAGTCAACTATCACCTTAAAGGTGACGGTGAACTGCATTGAATCTTCCCCATTCTCGGACAATTTCGGGCTGACGCTCAAAAGCATAAATTCAAAGCAACTTACAAAGGGTGAAAATCGTATACACAACCATACGATTTTGTTTGTCTTGAATCTCGATTTTGTAACTCTTACTTTGTTCACGGACATTATCGAAAGGAACTCTTCCATGATTCTCTTTTATGCCTTCCTCGCCATCGCCATTGTTTTTGTGTTCTGGGTTATTGCCAAATACAACGGACTGATAACACTACGCAATCAGGTAACCAACGGATGGAAACAGATCGACGTCCAATTGAAACGGCGTCACGATCTGATTCCAAATTTAGTGCAGACCGTCAAAGGGCAAATGGAGTTTGAACAGGAGACGCTGGAAAAAGTCATCACCGCACGCAACGCCGCGATCTCCGCAAAAGGAATTGCCGACTCCGCAGAGAAAGAAAATATGCTGACCGGCGCGCTGAATAAATTGTTTGCACTTGTGGAGAACTATCCGACATTGAAATCGAACGAAAATGTGAAACAGCTGCAGGAAGAACTGACCAGCACCGAAAATAAAATTTCGTTCGCCCGTCAATTCTACAACGACATCGCCACCAAGTTCAACATTGCACAGCAGGTATTTCCCGCCAGCATGATTGCGACAATGTTCAATTTTACTCCGGCAGTAATGTTCGAAATTACCGATGCAGCCGAACGAGAAGTTCCGAACGTCAATTTATCACTCAAGAAGTAATCGTGCATAATATTTGTCGTGCCGGCATCTGCCCAATGGATTCCGGTGCCAAGGGCATCACTTCGTAGACTTTCGCCGGAATGACGAAGGAAGATTACTGTGATTCAAACCAGAAATATTTACGAACAGCAAAGCGAAAACAGACGGGCAACTGTTTTCGTTATGATCGGCTTTACTCTTTTTCTTGCGCTCATCGGTTTTGGATTCGATGCATTCTATCTTGGAACCGTGAACGAAAATTTTTTCTTTCCCATCGGTACGGTCATCGCCGTCGGAGTCGGATCGATCTCATCGGCATGGAGCCTTCAGAGCGGCGCAAAAGCAGTGTTAAGTTCAACCAATGCAATTCCTGCCGATCCAAATAATCCTTCACACCAGCAACTTCTGAATGTTGTGGAAGAAATGAAGATTGCCGCTGGACTGCCGATGCCGCATGTATACATCGTACCTGATCCTGACCCGAATGCATTTGCTACGGGCAAAGATCCGGAGAACAGTTCCATCGCCGTAACGCAGGGACTTCTTGATACGCTGAACCGCGAAGAGCTTCAAGGAGTTATTGCGCATGAGATGAGCCACATCCGCAATTACGATATTCGATTGATGACCGTGATTGCCGCAATGATGGGGGCAATTTTACTGCTGTCGGATTGGGCGCGGCGGGGAATGATGTGGGGCGGAGGACGGCGTTCCTCGCGCAGTTCGAACAACAGTTCAAGTGGAAGCTCCGGCGGACCTATCGCATTGATTTTTCTCGTGTTGTGGATTGTCGGCATTCTCCTCGCACCGATCATCAGTCAAATGATGGCGATGGCGGTTTCGCGCAAGCGCGAATATTTAGCGGATGCATCGGGTGCCGAGCTAACTCGAAATCCGCTGGGACTTGCAAGCGCACTGCAAAAAATCGAAAGCGCCTCTGCTCCGACTGAATCCATCAAGCGGGGCGCCGCTCACTTATGCATTGTCGATCCGATTGGAAGAAAGCTGAATGATAAGGAAGGATTCACCGCAGAATTATTCGGCACTCACCCGCCAATGAGCAAACGCATCACGTGGCTGAAAGCCATGGCATACCAAATGACGCCGTCGGCGTAAGGGCATTGAAAAAATTTTCACCGCATTTCCAATAAAAAAATGGAAATGGTTATTTTAAAAACCTCTGTTGCACTTCACACACCAGAAAGGATTTCACTATGAAATACAAAAAATTGATTGTGGTTGTTTGTCTGCTGGTTGCAATTTCCATCTTCTTCAGTACAATGACAACCTCACAAGGCCTGTCAAAAGTGTACACGGTAAAATTGTACTCTGCAAGCGGTCAGATTATCGGAACTTGGGAGTCCCGCGAATTAGGACGCGTAGACGGACAGACATTAACGTTCAGTGTCGGCAATGATTTGAGTCCACGGTCGGTCCGCATCAGCGGCACATTTTCAATTGAACAAATTAATTGAGTTTCATCCTGATCCGTGCACATAACAGGAAAAATCATTGTTGACTGTTTCCCCCCTTAACAAGGAGGGAAACACACTTGTCCGCATCTCTTTTTGGCAGAAGGGGTGGTAATTTTGGAAATAACAGAAAAACTACAACAAATTTTATTGCCAACTTCCCGAAGTTTTATTTCCTGCTTCGTCATAAACATCATACGTACCGGTTCCGTTTGCCTGCCAAAGAATATCTATCTTTAAGTACAGCGTGGCTGTGGCGGTCTTCAGGTCATAAATTTTCATGCCTCCCGAACTGTCAGCGTTATTTGCTATTTCGATTTTACTTTTGGGGATCGTATTTTGATACGTATTGAGTGTACCGGTCAGCATACTTTGAATATTTGTTCCCCACGCAAGATCGGCTGCCAGCGTTGCCTTGCCTACTTCGTAAAGTTTCCAGCTGCCGTTCTTTCCTGCAGTATTAGATTCACCTTCATACGCTGTCCAATTAGTAACCGTCACCGTGTCAATGGTTCCGTTGACGACGATTTTCCATTTAACATTTCCGCTTGTTTGCTGTTCGGCAGTAATTGTGGATGTGTACGTTCCGGCGTTATAGGTGAATGTCCAAATTGTGCCACTCTGAATTCCATGCAGCGAATCGACAGATTTTAAAACAGCCATCTGCCCGCTCATGACCGAAGCATTTATTTTTGCTACATCGGCGTATTGGTTAGTTGAATGCGTATTTGGCCCCTTGAACGTTATACTCGGTGCTGCCGGTTGACCGGGGGATGGCGGTGTCGTCGGATTCGCATCACTTTTTTTACATCCCGAGATTAACGCAAGTATCACGAGGAAAGAAACAATTTCACAGTAAAAGAATTTATTTTTCATTGTAGCCTCTCTAACTTTTTATAAAATTGAACAGTTCTATAGTAATAATTTTTTCTATAAACATCGACACAAATTACCGTAAAACATTAGATTATGTGATTATTGTGACTCAAAGTAACGACAAGCAATTTTTTTCTCTTTGTGTTTCTTTCCTTTTTCGGTAGATTTTATCTGCTCGAAAATTAATCACTCAATTTGAAAAATAAATTATGGACACATGGAAAGTAGAAAGTAATCCTGCAAAACAGATGATCTTCACGTGTGGCATTGTTGTCGTTGGTTTAGTTCTGGCGTATGGCTTTCGTCATTTCGACAGATCGGGTTTTACCAACAGTTTAGCGGGCTTTCTGCTTGGAATATTACTGCTTGTCATCGGTGTGCCCGGCCTCTTTATGATCAGAAGGGAATCGATTACAGTAGATTCCACTACACGCCGAATTACGATTGAAAAAACAAACCGATTTGGCAAGAAAGACAAAATCATATTGTTTAGTGAAATTGCAGACGTATCCGTCACCCAACTAGGAAATAGCTCAGATGGCTCTCCAAACTTTCATGTAACACTCTCACTCCGGTCAGGCAAAAACTTTCCGCTTTTTTTCCCCGCCTACTATGACGGGAGATGGGATAGATCCGTGGCAGAAGATCGATGCCGCCGTCTTGAAAAATATCTACAGCAATAGTATTGTATGACTTTACCCGCACGCTTACATCAGCGTCTTGATGCAATAGTACATTCACTTCAAACATCCGGCAACGCACGCGCACTGCTGGCACTCGGCTCCGTAGGCATAGAACAAGGCAGACTCGACGCATACTCTGATCTCAATTTTTTCGTCATTGCCAAAAAAGGCATGAAGGAAGCGCTCGTCGCCGATCTTGCGTGGCTCTCATCCGTTGCGTTGGCGCAAGAGTTGATTGCAGAAAAAGTGTAATTATCCTCATTTTCTGCATTTACATACCCCTTACTCAATTGGTCACCCAAAAAGATTCCCGAACGGCGAATAATAAATAAAATAAACACCTTGCTATTAGAGCGTCAAAGGGTGAGATTAAGAGTATAAGTTATGGCTCCCCTGCACTTACTTTGGCAAGCACAGATTTTTTTAGCAGCGGGGTTGTGCCGTTAAACAACGTCCACCGTTCACCACTTCAAGATCCTTTCTCAAGCGTTGCTTCTTCAGAATTCTTCGGTACAGTCAGCCAAATAAAAATTTATTACATCCGTATACTTTAAGAAATCCGTTGTTATGCGCGTCATGGCCGGTACGAATATGAACACCATTCTGTCCAACGACAATGGACGATGCATTGAACTTCTGCATCGCGCCGAAGATGCGTGCATATGGATCGTTCGGAGTTCAAAAAAAATTCTCTGGTTCAGAATGAATGCGACAACCGTGTGGTTTCAGGACAAACAGCAGGCCTTAGCATTCGCACAGACGCAGGCAGAAGAGCATCGAACAAATCGGAAAAACATAAACGTATGACGAACAGAGAGTATCAAAATAAACATCACCGCGGAAGTTCACCGTCGCGAAGTGCGGAAACAGGTTTCACGGACGTATGTGCCGGACACCTGCCGTCGGAAGAGTGGAAGAATCTGATCTGGTATCCGGGTTTTTCAGAACCGCTCAGGGGAATATTGAACAATGGAACGCAGAGCCGTAATACACCAACGGACGGATAAACACAACGAAAGATATTGCCATGGATTTGGACATCGGAACGATCAGTCAATTGATTTACATTGCGGGACTTCTTCTTATCATCGCACTCACCGTCAATAATCCGGTGTGGGAAACGCTGGGAATTTCAAATCGGAATTCGGCAGAAAAAAAATATTCGGCAAAGGGTTATTACTTCAGTTAAAATTTTTCATGAATTGATGAGAGGTATCGTATGAAAGAGAATAAACATCATACGCCGGACGAACATGGTTCACACATTCGCATCACGGGATTGAACAAAGACAAGACGCGCAAAGCGAGCCGGTCGGAGACGATGTACCAAGTCTATTTCGAATTATCGGAATATCCGTCGTTGGTATGGAAAAAAATTTTTGAACAGGAATGGAAAACGGCATCGGCAGTATTCGCTGCAAAGAATAAATCGAACAAGGCAGCGATAGATCAGGGCTTCCTTGCTATTCACTGCCCGCTGACAGAAGTAGAAACGATGTATCTGCCGGCACTGAAAAAAGCAGTCACGGCTGCCAACACGAATTACGAGCACTACGAACTGCTTCAAACACAGGTGCACACTCAAAAAGAAAATGTTTGGAAAGAGGAACGGAAGATCGTGGATGAAATGGAAAAAACATTGACATTTGAATGACCAAACCCGAATGATGTTTTGACTTGGCGCCACGGCATCACTTCGGGAAATTGTATCCCCTCTAAGTAAAAATTCCAAATAACAATGACCATTTCATTATCCTAACATAAATTTTTTCCCTTGCCTTTCAGCTAATATTCACCAAACTTTCCACACCTTCTTTCCACAATCATACAAGCTTTTATGGAAACCATCCCTTCAGTAGCAAAAGAATTTCTTTCACAGCAGCGTCTCGCCGTTGTCGGCATCTCATCATCAAAACAGACCGTTGCCAACGGTGTGTATAAAAAATTAAAGAATGGAACGCGCACAGTGTATGCCGTGGGAAAAAATACGTCAACATTTGAAAATGATACGTGCTATCCTAACCTTGCGTCGCTTCCCTCTCCCGTGGACGGCGTCTTTATTGCCGTAAAGAATGATAACACCGAACAAGTCGTTGACGAATGTATTGCGCTTCACATTCCACGCGTGTGGATGCATGATATGAGCGGAATAACAAAAATGTCCGGTGCCGCCACCCCTCGCGGCTCCAGTGTTTCGGTACAAGCGGTGCAAAAATGCCGCGAGCATAACATCGCCGTTATTCCCGGTGCTTGCCCTATGATGTTTCTTGATGATGCCGACTTCGGGCATAAATGTTTTAAATGGTTTCTCTCTATCACTGGTAAGCTGAAAGTATGACAACATATATTGCCTTGCTGCGCGGCATTAACGTCAGCGGAAAAAAGATCATTAAGATGGATGATCTGAAAAAATATTTTGAATCGTTCGGCATGAAGAATGTGCGGACATACATTCAGAGCGGCAATGTCATTTTTCAATCGCCACAGACAACAAATGATCGCCTTGCGGAAACACTGGAGAACAAACTGAAAAAAATTCTCGGCTTCGATGTTCCTGTCATCATCCGAACCGATGCCGAACTGAAAAAAATCATTTCCAAGAATCCGTTTACGCCAAAGGAGATGTCTGCCGACACAAAATTGCATGTGTCGCTGCTGTCGGCAAAGCCATCAAAGGAAAATGTTGACCAATTATTGGAAACACAGAGCGACACAGATGAATTCCGTATCGTGAACAGCGAAGTATATATCCTCTGCCGCGGCGGATACGGAGAATCTGTTTTTTCGAATAATTTTCTCGAGAAAAAATTAGGAGTGAAAGCGACAACGCGTAACTGGGCAACGCTTAATAAGCTTGTTGATCTGAGCAGTGCATAGTAGAGTTTCTACTCCGAATCCGCGTCCCCCTCCTATAAAGCATGCTATTTTTTCTCTTGCTTCTTGCTTAATATTCAACAAACTTTTATCAAGAATAAAGGACCTCGCCGCACGCAGCGAGGTATTTTGTCATGCCAGCGAACGTTCCAAAGGAATCCCCTTGGGACTGGCATCCAGTGTCGGGATATTAACTCCAATAGTGAATAAAAAAAATCTCACGCAAAGCCGCAAATCGACTTTGTGCGAAAGAAGAATTTCACCCGCTTTGTAAAAATCTTTTCGCATAAACCATCTCATCGGAAAGGAACTTAACGATGATACTAAAACGTGCTCTCTCCATTCTCGGACTCCTCATTGTTCTATTTATTGCTCTGGTCATTTACAACAATCACTTCAGCAAACTCGATGCAAAAGGCGAAGTGCAAAGGATGTACGCCAATGCCCGCATGACATCGCACGACACCATCACTGCCGACGATCTAAAAAAATTTCCGGAACCCGTTCGTCGGTACTTACAATACTCGCGCATCGTCGGAACACCCAAACTGCACATGGTACGATTGAAACAGCAGGGACAATTTCAAATCGGTCCAAACCGCGGATGGAATGATTTTGAAGCAGTGCAGTACTACACCATCGATCCTCCGGCATTTATATGGTTTGCGCACATACAAATGTATCCGGGCGTGTGGATCACTGTTCGTGATAAATACGACAACGGAAAAGGAAACATGCTCGTCAAACCTCTTTCCACATTTACCATCGCCGATGCAAAAGGCGCAGAGATGGATCAAGGAGCGATGCTTCGATACCTCAGCGAGATTGTATGGTTTCCGGGCGCGTGGCTGAGCAGTTACTTGACGTGGGAAGCGATTGATTCCTCTTCAGTGCGCGTCACGATGAGCTACTACGATATGAAAGTCTCCGGTGAGCTTACGTTTTCTTCACGGGGAGAATTGGTTGACTTTCGCACAGAACGATACAGAGCTGTCGGGGACAAGTTTGAGCTTGCACCGTGGGTCACTCCGGTATTGAAGTATTCCGAAATGAACGGAGTAATGATTCCGAGCGAGGGCGAAGCAATCTGGAAATTAAAAGATGGAGATTTTTCTTACATTCGTTTGAAGGTTACAGAAATAGATTACAACACACCAACATTATATGAGTAAGATGATGCTGTGAAATGAAACGCTCTTCGCTAAAAAGTTTTGTCGTGTATTTCTCTGCACTCACTATTATCGGTGTTCTATACTATGTCGTGTATCAGCGGGATTCCCACATTATGCATCACGAACTGCGCTATGAGAATACGATGGATACTGCCGCAGCGTACTATTCCGGATATCAACTGCGGGTGGCAAAAAAATTTTCGGATACAACACTTCCCCAGCTTCAAAACATGGGGTTAATCATAAAATTTGAGCGAAATGATTTTTATACTGTGGTCACGGTGTCAGGAAAGTTATGGAAAGAGCGTTCTCCATTCTTCAAGAAAAGTTTTTTGACTGAACTTCTCATTTACATTAAAGTTCAAGATTACAATTCCCGCGCAAAAATTATCGACTCTCGTACCGGATATGAGTACGCACACGTCTCTCCGCCGGATCAAATAATCATGAACGAATAAGCCGCATGATCGAGTGCCTGTTCAAAAATATTCTCTACGGTTGGAACATTTCACTTTGATATTGTTGCTCCATGCTGTAGATTTTATACGACAGAAAGAATCAGAAAACAAGGTCCATGTTCCTCGAACACAAACAATTTGATCTGTACGGCAAGAAGATATTCGAGAAGATTATTTTAAAGCCTCCATTCCGTGTGAATAACGAAATGCCGAACGATGCGTGCTTTCTCTATATGGAAGAGGGAGAATACAACGTCAATTCACCGGCTGAGCATGTTCAAGTTCATTCAAAAGAAGCGGTCCTCATGCGGTGCGGAAGCTACTTCACAGAATTTGTTAAATCGTTCTCATCGGATACGTGTGATGGAATTATCATTCATTTATATCCTGATGTCCTCAAAAAAATATTTGAAAATGAATTAACAAGCGTCATTTCAACAATGCAGAGCGATCAAAAACTTATTTCTGTAAATAAGTACGCGGGGAATGAATTAATCAGGATTTATATCGACAGCCTGAAAATTTATTTCGCTAACCCGGGGATGGTGAATGAAAATTTGATCGTTCTTAAACTCAAAGAACTCATCATGCTGTTGATGAAGACGGAAAATGCGAAAACTATCGAACAGTTACTTTCAAGCCTGTTCACGCAAAGAGAATATTCGTTTCGGGAAATTATCGAAGCTCATGTGTACGCTGAATTTTCAATCGAAAAGATGGCGTTGCTCACGCATTTAAGCGTATCATCGTTCAAACGAGAATTCACAAAAATCTACAATGACAGTCCCGCCCATTACTTCAAACATAAAAAGCTGGAACGCGCGGCCGAGATGCTGGCTGCTACTAACCAACGCATCAGTGACATCGCATTCGACTGCGGTTTTAATGATCTCGCTCATTTCTCAAAATCCTTCCAGACAAAATACGGCGTTTCTCCTTCCCAATTCAGACTGAACCAAAAAGACAAATCTTTGAGCTAGACGGAAAAAGATTTCCCGTTTCTCGGTTGTATTTTTGTAGCGTAAATTTTTATCACGATAAAAAAGGAACGCACAATGAAAAAGCTGAGAACGCTTCACACCAATGTTACCATCAACGCTTCAAAAGAAAAAGTATGGGACTCACTCTTCACTCGTTTTGGAGAAGCGCACCTTTACAATCCAAGTTTGGACGGTTCGCATTTTTCCGTCGGCATCAAAGGAGAAGTCGGATGCGAACGGCAATGCAGCCTCGATGCAAAAACAAAAGTGGTAGAGCGTATTACCCAAGCGGAGGAGTTGAAAAAATTCACCGTTAATATTATCGGCGGCAATATGCCGATGATAGACACTATGGTTGTTGAACTTGAATTAAAACCACTCTCTTCCAAACAAACCACTGTTCTGTTAACCGCAAATTATAATACAACGCCGGCGTTCATGGGAGGCTTGGTGAAAGGAATGATGATCTCAAAGTTTGACGATATGCTCATCGGATTGAAATATTTTCTTGAAACAGGAAAAGCTGTTTCAAAACAGACGTATAAGCCAATTTCAAAAATGTATCAACAGATGCAGCCGAATCAATCATTTCAATGTACGACAAATTAATATGTTTCTATGAAAAACAAAATTTTAATAACATCAGCAACAGGCAAGACCGGTTTTCCTGCAGCGGTGCAATTATTAAAAGAAGGCTATCCGATAAAAATTTTAGCGCGCTCACGAAACGAAAAAATTTACCGATTAGAAAAATTGGGCGCCGAAATTGTGCTTGGAGATTTCACAAACTATGAAGACATGCACCATGCACTCCACGGTGTGAGCCGGGTGTATTATTGTCATCCTTTTATTCCCAATCTGCTTACTAATACCAAAACATTTATTAAAGCCGCGCAGGAGACACACGTTGAAGCGGTGGTAAATATGGGACAATGGCTGGCAGAATTTGATGACCAAAAAAGCATTCACACCCTTGAGACAAAAAAAGCATACTCAGTATTTGAGCAGTCTGGCTTAAATGTTGTTCACGTCATTCCGGGATTCTTTGCCGATAATACTTTTTTTGTTTTGGAATTCGCGATACAGCTTGGGCTCTTGCCGTTGCCTTTTGGCGCGGGAAAAAATCCTGCCATCTCTAATGAAGATTTAGGATTGGTGATCGCTTCGTTATTAAAAAAACCCTTTCCCTACATCGGCAAAAAATTACGACCGACGGGACCGAAATCATTATCAGCAAAAGAAATGGCAGAAATCTTTTCAAAGGTTGCCGGCCGAAAAGTACGATACATCAACATTCCACAGTGGATGTTCTTGAAAGCGGCATTTGCTTTTGCAAAAGATTTCGGGCTTGATGCGTTCACCATCTCTCAAGTACGGCACTACATGAATGAATACCAAACCAACAAGTTTAATGTTGGCGGAGTGACTGACGTCGTTCATCAAATAGCTGGTAAAGTGCCTGATGATTTTGAAGCAATTGTTGAACGGTATATGAAAAACTCCAAGTATAGCAAGCAAAGTTTTTCAAAAAAAATTAGCGCGATAGGGAAATTTTTGAAAATCCCATTTACACACACACCTAGTATTAAAGATTTGGAACGATTTAATACTAAAGAAGCTCTCTTTACGCAGACAGCAATCAATACATTATAAACAACATATTCTATCACAAAGGAAAACTTATGAAAGATCACACCATTACATGGCACGCACATACAATTGAAACTGCTCCGGAAAAATCAAAAGAGATTTTAGCAGCAACAAAAAAATCGATGGGAATGATTCCCAATATGCACGCGTATATGGCAGAAAATCCCGCCATGATTGGAAGTTATATTCACGGTTATAATTTATTCAGAAACATAGCAGGCTTTAATGCCATTGAGCAGGAAGTGATTTTTCTCTCGATCTCGGTGGCAAACGGGTGCGAATATTGCGTCGCCGCCCACAGCATGGTGGCCGATCAAATGTCCAAAGTGCCTGTCGAAATAACCGATGCGATACGCGGCGGAAAATCTATACCGGATACAAAACTGGGGGCGTTAAGTACGTTTACTCAAAAACTCGTAAACAAGCGAGGCAGGGTTACGCAAGAAGAGATTAGCGAAGTACTGAAGGCCGGCTATACGAACTCTCACATTTTGGGCATTATCACCGCCGTCGGAGTAAAGACGATAAGTAATTACATGAACGAAATTATTCAAACACCGGTGGATGAAGCGTTCCAACACAGGGCGTGGAGCGTTGAATAAAGATGAATAAATCATTCCAGCATCCCGAAAGGATGCTGGTTTCGATTTTAATAACCAACTTGATGAGAAGAGAATCATGCATGAATAAAAACTACTATTTTTTGACAGCAGCATTATTGTCATTCGTCTTTGCTGTTGGTCATTACATTTGGGGGAACGAGAATATCATTGTGAAACTTCAGGAACACGGTGTTGATAATGGCCTCATCACTTTAGTTTTTATGGGATGGAATCTCGCCGCGATGACAACGTTATTATCCGGATTTGCATTTTTTCTTATCTTTACTCAATTCATTACATCCGGTGTTCGAACGCTTGCATGGTTCATTGTAACGATTAATGTTGGACGATATGTCGTACTTCTTGGAACTTCACTCTTCTCGGGATTTTATAGCGCTTCAACACTCATTGCTCAAACAGCGGTGTTGATCTTCTATCTGGGCGTAATTTTTTGGGGAATACAAAAAGATAAAAAATGTCAGACTGATCACCTAATATCAAGCAGATAACCGAAGTCTGACATTTTTTGATTAGAACTTTTTACTGATTTTTTTCTTTTGCTTCTTTTATAGAAGCAACGGTTATCTTATCCGCTGTACGAGTTCCTGAAACGGCAACGTAGATATGATCGCTGGCTTTGGTCTTCGTTAAATACTCAGCAGCTTTTTTACTTCCTGCTTCGTCAAAAGCCGTCCATGTACCACCCATCATCAGCCCGTAACCGCTGGCGGCGCATGATTCTTCCGTTGCACACGATTTAGAATGCTTTGCCGCGCTTGCCATGGCTTTATCCGGTGATTTTTTTGCCATGGTAGTTCCACACATTTTATCGATCAAGTATCCTTTCATAGTTCCGGATGTGTTTTTCTTCGTCTGTGCTTGAGCTGAAAACGAAACAAACATCAATAGAGCAACAAGTGAAAGAGAGAGTATTTTCATAATGCCTCCTGATTAAAATGAATTGAAAAAGAATTTGGTTTCCATATAAAGGTTAAACAATAACAATGGAAAGAAGTTCCGCAATTATTTTCCTTGCTTCTACGGCAATTTTCCGTAAACTTCTCTGTACAAGTTTAAAATTTTACGATTGTAAAATCAAATCCACGATGCCATCCCACCCCGCAATGGTATCAACATCGTAATCATTAAAGGAGAACCCTCATGAAATCACTGATGTTGTTCATTCTGTGCATGGTGCTGTCCGCATTCGGAACCACCGCCGTTGCACAGAATAAAGTCCTTCCCTATCCGATCCACCAGTATCGGATGGCGAACGGATTGAATGTAGTCACCGTGACCTACGACAGTCCCGGCCTGGCGGCATTCTTTGTTGTTATGCGTGTCGGCTCACGCAACGAAATTGAACCCGGCGTCACCGGCTTTGCTCATTTCTTCGAGCACATGATGTTTCGCGGAACGGATAAATATTCACGCGAAAAATATAACGAAGTACTCAAATCGGTCGGTGCCGGCGCGAATGCCAACACCTGGTTCGACCGTACCATCTACCACATGACAGGCGATGCCACGAAATTAGAAACGATGTTTGAGATTGAAGCAGACCGTTTCCAGCATCTGAATTACAGCGAGCATGATTTTAAAACCGAAGCAGGTGCCGTGAAAGGCGAATACACGAAGAACAACGCCAGCCCGTATTCGCAGCTGGAAGAGAATCTGCTCAACACCGCGTTCGACCGCCATACATACAAACATACCACAATGGGATTTTTGAAAGACATTGTTGATATGCCAAACCAGTATGTTTACTCAAAAGAATTTTTTAACCGGTACTATCGTCCCGAATATGCCACGGTAGTTGTTGTAGGAGACGTGACACCGGAAAAAGTAAATGCGCTTGCCGAAAAATATTTTGGTATGTGGCAGCATGGAACGTACATCTCCACTGTTCCTGCAGAATCGGTGCAGACTTCCACACGGTATACAAATTTGCAAAACGGCAGCATTCCTCCTTTTCTCGGATTGTATTACAAAGGGCCGGCTTTCAACGACACACAGATTGACATGCCGGCACTTGATGTTGCCAATGCAATTTTATTTTCATCCACCTCCGAGTTGTATAAGAAATTGGTCATCACCGAACAAAAAGTGCGGGACATCAGCGGCTATGCATTGAATACTCGCGATCCGTATTTGATCTCCGTTGAAGCATCGCTGGTGAACAAAGCCGATATGCAATATGTGAAAGATGAAATTGTGAAAGCTGTTGAAGCGTTCAAACAGAACGGCGTCGATGAAAAATTATTGGCAGAGACAAAATCGAGATTGAAATACAGTTTCGCCATGTCTATCGATAACCCGACCACCATTGCCGATGCGGTGAGCAATTACATCACCCTCACCGGCGATCCGGAATCGCTAAACCGGTTATATACGCTCTATGATAAAGTGACCGTGCAGGATTTGAAAACTGTCGTCTCGAAATATTTCATCCCGACAGGATTAACTGTTGCTACCATCTCGCCTGATGCGGAAGGAGGCGTAAAATAATGAAATCACTACTTTTAATTTTTATTCTTGCCGCAACAATGGTTGCGCAAAATGTGGTAGAACTCAATCTGCCCAAATCTAATAAAGTGGTCATCAAGTTGATGTTCCGCAATGGTTGCATCTCCGACCCGAAAGGTAAAGAAGGTTTGACGTACGCAACGGCAAATCTTATCACACAAGGCGGCACAAAAGATTTGACCTACAGCCAGATCCAGGATAAAATTTATCCGTGGGCTGCAAGCTATTATGCCACTGTTGACAAAGAGGTCGTCACGTTCACATTCCAGGTGCATGTGGATTTTCTTGATCAGTTCTATCCGATTCTTAAAGGATTGATACTTGCTCCCGCATTTGCCGAAAGTGATTTTGAGCGAGTCATGAAAAATCAGCAAAACTATGTCGATCAAGTGATTCGCGCCTCGTCCGATGAAGAGTACAGCAAGAAGGCGTTGGAAGACCTTCTCTTCCGCGGAACGAACTATCAGCATAAGCCGCAAGGAACATCGGCGGGCGTGAAAGCAATTACACTGAACGATATCAAACAGCATTATGCAAATGTTTTTTCAAAGAAATATCTGGAGATCGGCATTGCAGGAAATTATTCCGATGCATTCCTGAAGCAGCTTAAAGCAGATATGGCAGCATTGCCTGCGGCGAAGTATGCACCGCCAAAACCAGGCAACGCAAATATGCCCAAAGGTGTTGTTGTTGAGATTGTCGCGAAAGACAATGCTTTTGGTTCAGCAATTTTTACCGGAACACCTCTGGCCATAACTCGCTCTAGCAACGATTTTGCCGCCCTAATGGTTGCCAATTCGTATCTCGGCGAGCATCGCAAATCATACGGGCAGTTATATCAAAAACTGCGCGAGATACGTTCGATGAACTACGGCGATTACTCGTACATTGAATGGTATAACAACGGAGGCGGCAATATGCTTCCACCTTCCGGCGTGCCGCGAACATCGAACTACTTTGCAATGTGGATTCGCCCGGTGCAAATTGCAAAACAATTACAGAAGCAGTACAAGGAATTGTCGGATATTAAAATTGGGCATGCACATTTCTCGCTTCGCATGGCGGTGCGCGAAGTGGATAAACTGATACACGACGGCATGACGAAAGAAGATTTTGAAGCGACACGGACATTCTTGCGCAGCTACATTAAACTCTACGTTGCCACACCCGAAGATCAGCTCGGTTATTTGATG
The DNA here is from genome assembly GCA_028749215.1 of Bacteroidota bacterium. Lineage (GTDB taxonomy): Bacteria > Bacteroidota > Ignavibacteria > UBA10030 > UBA8401 > JAQUOA01. The sequence continues at coordinate 406 of JAQUOA010000036.1, read as the reverse complement.
GATTCAAAATTCTACGGAAGAAAAGATTTCATCAACGAAGTTGATAAGCTCCTCGCCTCGCTGACGGTGGACGATGTGAACAAAGCGGTAAAAAAATATTGGCGCACCGACGATATGTTCGTCACCATTGTTACCGACAAGAGTGAAGCCGAAGAGCTTGCCAAAAGCCTGCGCGATAACACTCCGTCGCCGATGGCATATTCCAATGCCGTGAAAGCCGGTCTGCCCAAAGCAGTGTTGGATGAAGACGACATCGTGGCAAACTATAAACTGAATGTAAAGAAGGTCACTGTTGTAGATTCGAAGGATACGTTTAAGTAGCTCTGCGTTGTTATAAACTTAAGCCTCACCGGTTTCCATACTCGGTGGGGCTTTTTTATTTTATGAAGTTGAGTTTGGAGAGAAA
>JAQUOA010000221.1 GCA_028749215.1 Bacteroidota bacterium | reverse complement strand
CGAAGAGAACGCGAACGCTTACCGATGGTTGCAGAGTCCATCATCAAATATTTATCGGGCGATCAGAAAAAAGATTTAATTGAAGAATTAACGAAGGAGATGCATCAGGCGTCGCAGGACCTTGAATTTGAACGCGCCGCGCAGCTTCGTGATGAGATTGAACGACTTCAAAAATGAGCAATGAATCTCTTCATTGACAAACATATCCTTTATCCGCTGAAAGATTTTTTATTCGTCTCATCATGTTTTCACTGCGGTAATCGTTTGAGCGATGGTGAGCGCAGGTTGTGCAGTGCATGCTGGAGTTTATTGAAGGAAATTGGAGAGAACGACTACACGGTTCAGGTGCTGAAAGGACGATTTAAAGATGGAGGAGTGGTCGATGATTTTGCCGCGCTCTATTATTTTGAAAAGGGGCAAGTACTTCAAAGCCTCGCTCACTCGCTGAAGTATGAAGAGGTAACATCATTCGGTGTTGGACTGGGGAAAAAACTTGGCGAGAAAATTAAAACCCAGAATAAGCAAATGGACTTTGTTATCCCTGTTCCTCTTAACAAAAAGAAGGAACGAGAGCGTGGGTATAATCAAAGTGATTATATTGCCAAAGGGGTTTCGCAGATTTTAAAAATTCCGGTACTGACTGATGTTGTCCATCGGGAAAAATATACGGTGACGCAAACGCATTTGAATGCACAGGAACGAAAAGAAAACGTCGCCGATGCGTTTTCCATTTCTGGTGCAGCAAAAATTAAAGAGAAGACAATACTGATTGTTGATGATGTCATTACCACCGGCTCTACAATTCAGGAAGTGTCTCGGACGTTGAAAGAGGCAGGGGCCGCAAAAATAATTGTTGGCTCTGCCGGGTTAGCAATGTTAGGGGAAGACGTATGATTTTTGAATCACTTCATTACTGCGCGAATAAATAAATGAATCATTCATCTCAATGCCCTGCATTTGTGCTTGTTCTCGGCGGCGGCGGAGTACGCGGATTAGCTCACGTTGGCGTGCTCAAGGCTTTGGAACATCGCGGACTTGTTCCATCAATGATTGTCGGGACTAGCATGGGGGCAGTGGTGGGTGGCATGTACGCCCAATTGCTTTCGGCAGATGAAGTTGAAAAGAGGATCATGGATTTTCTGCAAAGCGATGATTTTAAGAAAATAGGACTTGAGCAATTTTCAGATTCGGAGACAAATGAGCACTATTCGGTTTTAGAACAATTTGCGTCACATTTGCGGCAGCGGTATTTCATATCGAAGTCGGCGCTGGGCACAGGAGATTTTGCACAAGCTACATTGATTCAATCACTTCATAAACTATTGATCGACGGCATGATCGAAGAAACACGTATTCCGTTTGCTGCTGTTGCAACCGATCTCGTTGCCGGGAAGGAAATCATTCAACAATCCGGCTCGATTATTTTTGCCGTTGCAGCAAGCTCTGCTGTTCCCGGTGTTATTGCACCGTTAGAACATGATGGACAGCTTCTCATCGATGGAACCGTTACAAGCACCATTCCAGTACAGGCGGCGCGAACTATTTCTCAGGATCCGCTCATTGCTATTGATGTTCGCCGTTCGCTTGGCAGTTATGAAAACCACCACCGTGGTATTGAAATTTTGATGCGATCTGGTACAATTACCAATTATACGCTCAATCAAGTATATCTACAAAATGCAGATGTAGTCTTGCATCCCGATGTATCAGCGTATGATTGGAATGAATTTCGACGGGGCGAGAAATGTATCCGTGCGGGATTGGAAGCAGTAAACGACAGTGTTGATCGAATATCGAATCTGTTGACTACTCCACGCTAGGTTTAAAATAAACAAGCACCGACATGTATCAGTGCTTGTTTTTTGTAGCGGGGCTAGGACTTGAACCTAGAACCTTCGGGTTATGAGCCCGACGAGCTACCAATTGCTCCACCCCGCGATGAATGTGATATGAATATACTCAATTAATGTACGCAAGTCAAGGTTAGGTCTTTTCATGGAAACAAAAGAAAAAAAACTTTCAATTCTTGTTTCAAACGACGACGGAATTTTTTCAGAAGGGCTTGCTTCACTCGTGCGTGAATTGCAATCCATCGCATCCGTCGTTGTGGTTGCACCGGAAACTCAGCAGAGCGCTGTTGGTCATGCAATTACCGTCCACCGTCCGCTGAGGGTGCGCGAAGTGGAGAAGGACGGAAAATTTTTCGGCTATGCAGTGGATGGCACTCCGGCGGATTGTGTGAAGCTTGCCATTCGTCATTTGCTTCCGCAAAAACCCAATCTCGTTATCTCCGGTATCAATCACGGATCGAATACGGCAATCAGCATTATATATTCCGGAACGGTATCCGCCGCAACGGAAGGAACTATTCTTGGTATTCCGTCATTCGCAATTTCTCTCACAAGTTTTGAAAGCAATGTCGACTTTTCGTATGCGGCAAAATTTGCTCGCATACTTGCTTCCACTATTATTGAAAAGGGACTGCCCAAAGGGACACTGCTCAATGTCAACGTTCCTCCTCTTCCAGAAAACGAACTCCAAGGTGTGATGATTACGAAGCAAGGGAAATCTGTATGGAACGACGAGTTTGAAGCACGGCGAGACCCGGGCAACAGGCAGTATTTTTGGTTAAAAGGCGAATTGGTGGAATTAGACGTTGATGAAGATGTTGATCAGCGGGCTATACTCAACAACAAAATTTCCATCACACCAATACAATTTGATTTGACTGATTATAAGATGCTGGATGAACTGCGCAAGTGGGAAATTAAGTAGCAGTAACTGTGGCTAAATAGTGATTGGTTCTTTCGCCAACATCGCATACAGTGCTTTTAACAGCATTTCAATCCGGTATGGCTTTTGCAAGTACATCGACGCGGCGAATTCGGGTAAATGGGGTATTTTTTCAGGTTCAACTGAACCGCTTACTATAATGATATTTATCTCAGGTTTTATGGCGAGAATGGCTAAGAGGGTGGAGGCACCGTCCAAATACGGCAAATTTAAGTCGCAAATGACAGCTTTAATCGCATGGGGGTTACGTTTAAAAAGCTCAATGCCTACCACCCCGTCCTTAGCCAAAACAACAGAATATCCGTTCATTTCTAACGAAATTTTGGAAATCTCAGCCAAAACCTCCTCATCTTCAATCACAAGGATAGTTTCGCCATTTCCTTTGACCTTTTCCAAGAGTTCGGCGTCATCAATCATTTTTCGTTACCGATTCAGATTTTATTTTACTTTATCAAAAAAAATAGATACACTATACCACACTACGGCGATTCCATTTGTTACATCATTTTCAAAAATAATTTTATACTTTTTAGATCGTGTATGGTGGCGGTGGGAAATCTCCACCAGGCAGTGAGAATCCTGCTTCTGTAGTCTTAGTTTGGTTAATACCACTTAAATTAATTGACGAGCTGATTGAAATTCCGAACAGAATTGCTATCAAGAGAGTTTGTAGACAAGTTTTCATAAAATTCTCCAAAATGTGATAAGTTATTATAATAAAATCTTACTGTACCCCTTTATAGTACATATATCAAAAAAAAGTCCAAATCGGATTGAGAAATTGAAACTTTTTTTATTTTTTTAATTTTTTTGTGTGTGAACAAAAAGAGCTTAAAATATTCTAAATTAGCCGCTTTTACTGCCCTAACTCTTGTCCAATTACTGTTCTCTTCACAAAATTCTTCGGATACGACAGGGGCAAATTTTGACCAGTCGTTGGCAGAGAAATTTCAACACGAATCACGCTTTGACAGCTCAATTGTATATTTTGAAAAAGCGGCAAAAATTTGGAAACAAAATGGAGAGTGGAACAAGTATCTCATTTGTGTTCGGGGGATTTCAAGCAGCATAATTCGGAAAGGAGATATTCCGAACTCGCTTGAAGTTTTACTCTCAGCCGAAAAAATCTTTGATAAGGAGTGTAAAAACAATTGCTCTGAAATAGGCTCTATTTATACAATGATCGGGTACATATATAATGTTAAAGAAAATTATGATTTGTCAATAGAATACAGCAACAAAGCAATCGAGGTAAACACAAAATTTTATGGATCAAAAAGTGAGAAGATTGCCACATCGTATTACACACTAGGAGTAGCATACAATTCAACAGGGAAATATAGTTTAGCGCTTTCGGCGTTAGATCAAGCAAGGAGTATTCAAGAAAAATTATCGAGCGACAATCAATCGCCTCTCTCCAATACATTCATGATGCTTGGTCTAGTGCACGACGGCTTAAACGAATTTAACCAAGCCATTCAAAATTATCAACAGTCTCTTCAAATACTTGAAAAGACAAGGAAGCAAAATAGTCAAGATGCCGGTACGTGTCATTTGTATTTGATGTTGTCGTATAACAATCAAAGTGATTATGTCAAAGCAATAGAACAAGGTAAGAAAGTAATACAAATCTACACCGACCTTGCAATGCCCGAAAATCCCAATGTGGCGAGTGCGTACATGAAGCTTGGAGAGATTTACACAACGTTCGGGGATTTTGAAAAGGCAAAAGATTACCTTGAGCACTCACTTCAAATTTTTTCATCCCGCTACCCGGAAAAAAAATCTGTCATCGGCTCGCTATATCATCTCTTGGGAAATGTGTACAAGCAGACCGGGGATTTAACAAAAGCACTGGCATATT